>JANMTJ010000727.1:0-1521 GCA_031390295.1 Oleiharenicola sp. | reverse complement strand
TAACCCGGACTTCCTCGAACACTATGAACCGTCACTCAGGGCGGCCGGCCGGCTGCAACAGGAGTTGCGTCTCCTCACGGCGGACAACCCGGCCCAGCAGCAACAGCTCGGGAAACTGGCCGCGGCCATCGATGGCAAAATTCTCGTATCCAACCGGCATGTCGCTTTGCGCCAGGCAGGCGAGGGCGCCGTGGCCCAGCGGGACGTCGCCGGCGGCGAAGGCAAGCGCTGGATGGAATCCATCCGCAAGATCGTGGAGGAAATGCGTCAGGAGGAGAGCCGGTTGCTGGAGCAACGGCAGGCACAGGTGGAGGCCAGCACGCAGCGGACCCTGCTGACTCTGGGCTTGGGCCTGGCGGTGAGTATCACCGTGCTGACAGCGATCTTTTTCTTGCTGCGGCGGGAAATCGCCCGACGCACACAGGCAGAGGAGAGTCTCGCCGTCACGCTCAACTCCATCGGTGACGGGGTTATGGCCACGGACACGGAGGGGAAAATTACCCTTATGAACCATGTGGCTGCGCAGCTCACCGGCTGGACGCCGGCCGAGGCCCGGGGCCGGCCGGTCACGGAGGTGTTCCACATCATCAACGAGGAGACCCGCAAGCCGGCACCCATTCCAGTGGAAGACGTGCTCGCCACCGGTGAAATCAAGGGACTGGTGAATCACACGGCGCTGATCGCCCGCGACGGCACGGAACGGGCCATCGCAGACAGCGCCGCGCCGATCCGTGACGGTACCGGCGGCATCCTCGGCGTGGTGCTCGTCTTTCGTGACGTGACCGAGGCGAAGCAGACCCAGCAGGAGATCTTGCTGGGCGCGCAGAAGGTGCAGGCGGCCAACCTGCTGCTGCAGGCCGCCAACACCGAGTTGGAGGCGTTCTCCTACTCCGTCTCGCACGACCTGCGCGCGCCGCTGCGGCACGTCCAGGGCTATGTCGAGATGCTGACGCGCGAGGCGCAGACTCAGCTGTCCGACAAGGCCCGGCGCTATCTGAAGACCATCGCCGACGCGGCCCGCGAGATGGGCCAGCTGATCGACGACCTGCTGGCGTTCTCCCGCATGAACCGGACCGAGATGCAGGAAGCCACCGTCGACCTCGGCGCCCTGATTCAGGAAATCCGGCAGATGCTGGAGCACGCCACGCCCGGCCGGAACATCCGCTGGAACATCACTCCCCTGCCCCGGGTGCGGGGCGATCCGGCCATGCTCCGGCAGGTATTGGCCAACCTGCTCGACAACGCCGTCAAATACACCCGCCCGCGCAATCCCGCCGAAATCGAGGTCGGCTGCGCCGGGGAGGAGGAAGGGCGGATCATCTTCTTCGTGCGCGACAACGGCGCCGGCTTCGACATGCAATACACCGCCAAGCTCTTTGGCGTCTTCCAGCGGCTGCACCGCGCCGACGAGTTCGAGGGCACGGGCATCGGCCTGGCCACCGTGCGGCGCATCATCTCGCGCCACAGCGGACGCACCTGGGCGGAAGGCCGGTTGGATGCCGGCGCCACCTTTTATTTCAC
>JANMTJ010000666.1:0-5542 GCA_031390295.1 Oleiharenicola sp. | reverse complement strand
CGCGGCGACGGTCGGTCGAAAAATTCTCTATGTGCAAGCGCTGCCGGGCGCCCTCGCCGTGGCGCTGAACTGCGCCGCCCAGTAGGGCCAGTCTGCGACTGGCCCGGACCGGTCAGAGACCGGTCCTACTCAGTTCGCGGGCCACGCCAAAGAGATCCGCGCAAACGCGGTCCGCCCCCGCAGCTTTCAGTTCCTCCGCCGTGTGCGTGCCGGTGGTCACCCCGATGAAACCGAGGCCCCCGTTGCGGGCGGTCGCCACATCGAAAGGCGAGTCGCCGACGAGCAGAGTGGCGGTGGCGCTGACGCCGAGCCCGGCCAGCACATGCCGGGTGAAGGCGGGATCGGGTTTGAGCCAGGGGGTGTCGGTGGCGCCGAAGTTGCCGTCGAGCAGGTCCGTTAGGCCGAGGTGGGTACAAGTGAGACGGGAGGACGGGCCGTGCTTGTTGGTGAACACGGCGGTGCGGATCCCGTGCTGCCGAAGCGTTACGAGCAATTCCTTCGCGCCGGGGAGCAACTGCACATCATCAAGCATCGTGGCATCCCAATACGGCCGGTAGATGGCCAGCGCCGCCGGGGTGAGTTCCTTCCCGACCAGCCGCTCGACCGCCAGCTCGACCCCGCCGCCAACCGCCGCCCGCACCTGAGTCAGGGTGGGTTCCGGCAGGCCGAGTTGCTTCATGGCATGGGCATGGCAGCGGTGGATGGCCTTGAAGTGGTCGATCAAGGTGCCGTCGAGGTCGAAGAGGACAGAAGCGGGGCGCATGGCGAAAACGCAAGGATCGCCCGGCGCGAAGCCCGGGGGCGAGGAAAAACCCCCCGATCCCCGGAACAAGGGGTTGCACGGGGCGTCGCACCGGCCAGACTTGAACCCATGGATTCGCTTTCCGCGCTTTTGCCGATCATCCAGCTGGCCATCACCCCGGTCATCCTGATCTCGGGCATGGGGGCGCTGATGATCACCCTGACCAACCGCATGGCCCGGATCGTGGACCGCACGCGGGTGGTGGCGGAGGCGATTCCCGCCGCCGACCCCGAGGAGCGCAAGCACCTGGAGGGCCAGCTCGACATCATGTGGGGCCGGGCGCTGCTGATCCGGCGGGCCGTGACCAGCAACGGTCTGAGCATGCTGCTCTCCTGCCTGCTGGTGGTGGCGCTTTTTGCCGCCGCGGTGCTGGACCTGAAGCTGAGCCCGGTGGTGCTGGGCCTGTTCGGCGCGAGCATCGTGCTGTTGATCGCCTCGCTGGTGGATTTCCTGCGCGACATCTTCGTCTCGTTGACCGCGCTGAAACTGCAGGTGCAGCGGGCCCGCAGCCGGCCGGCCACAACCCCGCCGTGGTCCAGGAACTGAGCCGGGAAGAATTTTCTGGAGCATCCCCCTGCAAAACCGAAACTGCCCCGCATGAGCGTCCCAACCAGTCCAGCCCGCGCCGACGCGACCCTTGAGGGCGAGACCCTTTCGGTCCAAGTCACGGGCAACTGGCGGATCACCCAAGCGTATCCGGACTGGACAGAGACGGTGGCCGGCCATGAGCCCAAGCGCGTGCGCGTAACGGGACGGGAGCTCGGCAGTTGGGACAGTTCCCTGGCGCTTTTTCTGCGCGAGGCACAGACCTGGAGTGAGACGCACGGGATTGGGCTGACCATCGAGGAGGTGCCTGCGGGCGCGGCCAAGCTCGCCCGGTTGCTCGCCCAAAAACCCGCGCCGACGGCCAAACCCACGGGATTGCCCGACCTGTTCACCGCCCTGGGCGTGACGACCGTCAAGTTGTGGGTGGAAATCAAGGATCTGGCCAACCTGGTCGGCGAATGCGCCTACAGCATCGGGCGGTTTTTCCGCGGCCAGGCGCAATTCCGCTGGCGGGACTGTTTTGCGGAGATGCAGCAATGCGGCGCGATGGCGCTGCCCATCGTGGGACTGATCAGTTTCCTGGTCGGCGTGACCCTTGCCTACACGGGCGCGATCGTGGTGCGCCAGTACGGCGGCGACATCTGGATCGCCGACATGGTGGGGCTGGCGGTGGTGCGCGAGATGGGGCCGATGATGGCGGCCATCGTGGTGGCCGGCCGCACCGGCGCGGCCTACGCTGCCACCCTCGGCAACATGCAGGCCAACGAGGAGATCGACGCGCTCGAGACGCTGGGCGTCTCGCCGATCGACTTCCTGGTGATGCCGCGAATCGTGGCGCTGTTCTGCATGATGCCCTTCCTGGCGCTTTATTCGGACTGCCTTGGCATCTTGGGCGGCATGGCGATCGCCTATGCGCCGCCGTTGAACATCCCCACCAACCTCTACTGGGCGGAGATGCAGACGATCGTCGATCTGTCCGACATCAACACCGGGGTGATCAAGGCCGCCACCTTCGGCCTGCTCATCGGCCTGTCCGCCTGCCTGCGCGGCCTTCAGGCGGAGCGCAGCGCCATCGGCGCGGGCCAGGCGGCCACGGCGGCCGTGGTGACGAGCACCCTGCTCATCATCGTGTCGGATTCGATTTTCGCCGTGATCTTCAACGTCCTCGGCTGGTGACGCCCGCCCCATGAACCCATCCGCCGCCCCCGCCCGCCCGCCCGCCGCGATCGAGATCGCCAACCTCCAGTGCCGCTACGGCGAGCGCGTGGTGCTGGAGGACGTGTCGTTCAGTGTGACGCCCGGGGAGATATTTTTCATCATCGGTGGCAACGGTTGCGGCAAGAGCACGTTGTTGCGCCACCTGATCGGCCTGAAGCAGCCGGCGCGGGGCAACGTGAAGTATTTCGGACGCGAATTCACCCACGCAGACCGCGCCGCCCGCCAGGAATTGCTGCGCACCTTCGGCGTGCTCTACCAGAACGGGGCGTTGTGGAGCTCCATGACCCTGGCCGAGAACGTCGGGCTGCCGCTCGAGCTTTACACCGACATCAACCGCCGGGAGCGCGCCCAGATCGTGGAGCTCAAGCTCGCGCAGGTCGGCCTGGCCGGCTTCGGGGACTACTACCCCGTCGAGCTGAGCGGCGGCATGAAGCGACGCGCCGGACTCGCGCGCGCGCTGGCGCTGGACCCCGCCATCGTGTTCTTCGACGAGCCGTCCGCCGGCCTGGATCCGATCACCTCACTCAAGCTCGACGAGCTGATCCGGCAGATCCGCGACATGCTGGGCACGACGATTGTCGTCGTATCCCACGAGCTGGCCAGCATCTTCGACATCGCCGACCGCGTGGTGATGATCGATCCCGGGGCCCGGGGGGTCATTGCCGAGGGCGAGCCCAAGGCCCTGCGCGATTCCAGTCCGGACCGCCGGGTGCAGGACTTTTTGAATAGACGCGGCGAGCCGGTTGGGCAACAAGAGGGGTTGAAACCGTGAAAACCAAAATCAGCCCCGCGACGGTCGGGATGTTCGTCCTCGGCGCCCTGGCGATCTTCATCGTGGGCTTCCTGTCCTTCGGGGGCTCCAACATCTTCTCCCGGCCCTCGCGTTTCCTCATCTATTTCGAGGAATCGGTGAGCGGGCTCGATCCCGGCGCGCCGTTGAAGTTCAACGGCGTCCGCATCGGCCGCGTCGCGGCAGTCAACGTCCGCTACGATGCCACCACCAAGAAGGCGCTGGTCCAGACCATCTGCGAAATCAACCGCAACGTGCTGACCGACAGCGCGGGGGTCATGATCGATCTCACGAACCCGGCGGAATTGCAGGGCCTCATCGACCGCGGGCTGCGCGCCCGGCTTAACCTCACCGGTATCACCGGCCTGCTGTTCGTGGAGCTCGATTTCGAGGATGTGAGCAAATACCCGGCCAATCCTCGTTTCATGGCCGAGCAATATCCGGTCGTGCCGGCCATCCCGTCGCCCATCTCCGAGGTGCAGCAGAGCATCGTCGAGATCGTGGCCAATCTCAAGCAGGTGGATTTCGCCGGGCTCTCCCAGCAGGTGAAGACGCTGCTCGACTCCACCAACCAGAAGGTGAACGACTTTGACGCCAAGGCGCTCAACGCGAAGGTCGGCGGGGCCGCAGACGCGCTCAACGCCTTCGTCAATTCCCCCGACGCCAAGCAGGCCTTCGCCAACCTGAACGAGACTCTGACCGCGACACGTGCGGCGGTCGCCAAGCTCGACACGCAGGTCGGGCCGGTGAGCGAGGAGCTGAAGGCCACGCTCGCCGCCGCGCTGACCGCGATGAAATCAATCGAGTCCGCGGCGGCCTCGAGCAAGCAGTTCATCCAGCAGCAGGGCCAGGTGGGCGATGAGCTGACGGTCGCGCTGCGACAGATCGCCGAGGCGGCCGGGGCGCTGGAAAACCTGGCCAATGCCATCGAGCGCAACCCCAGCTCACTGATCGTCGGCAAAAAGAAACCCGGATCACCATGAAATCAGTTTACCGTTATTCTGTCCTCTGGCTCCTGTCCTCTGTTCTCTGGTTTGCCGCCGGCTGCAACCTGCTGCCCCAGCCGCAGGCGGACACCGTGCGGCACTTCACCCTGAGCGGGCCGGCCGACGCGACCGTGGTGGCCGACGCGACCAGTGTGCGTCCCGTGCAACTGGCCGGGCATCTGCGCAACCGCGCCATGGCGGTGCGGGTGTCAGCGAACGAGGTCATTTATCTCAACGACGTCCGCTGGGCCGAACCGCTGGATGAGGCAGTCACGTCGGTGCTGCGCAACCGGCTGCGGTCGGTGGGCGGGGGCGCATCGGTCACCGTGCAGGTGCAGCGCTGCGAACTCGTCCGCGCAGAAGGCAACACGGTTCAGCTTGCCGCCACCTACACCATCAGTGCACCGGGCCACCCGGCCCGCAGCGGTTCATTCGCCGCCGCCCCGCGCACCTGGGAAGGCAAGGATCACGGGATCCTGGTCGGCTTGCTGCGCGAAGCGGTGACCGAGCTGGCCGAGGCGGTCGCCACGGCGGCCGAGGGCAAATGAGGTAATCCGGCCGAACGAATTCCGGCGGCCCAGGCACCCCACAGCCCAGCATGAAATCCGGCTACCTCGTCCTGCGCTTTGTGCCCAAACATGCGCCGGACGGCCGGTTGACCCATGCGGTGAGTCGCTGCGGGGAATTCAACGACGTGGAGCAGGCCTTTGACGTGGCCCGCCTGGAGGTGCTGCGCGAATGGCAGGAGATCGTCAACCAGCCCGGACCGGGCGGCCGGCCCGGACACAACGTGCAGATCATCGACACGGAGTGGGGCTACGAGCTGCGTCGCGACCGGCAGGTGCTCTCGCGTTACTGGGTGCACGACAACACGCCCGCCGTCATCAGCGGCCAATAAGGGCCAAGGCAACCGGCGGCCCGAGGGGTCCCTTACTTCAGCGCGGCGGCGATGCGGGCCAGGGCGGCCTCGACGTTGGCGCGGGAATTGAAGGCGCTGATGCGGACATGGCCCTCGCCGCACCTGCCGAAGCCGGCCCCCGGGGTGCAGACGACCTGGGCCTTGTGCAGGAGCAAGTCGAAGAATTCCCAGGAGTCGCGGCCGGTGTTCACCCAGATGTAGGGCGCGTTGTCGCCGCCGATGCAGGTGAAGCCGAGCTTCGTCATCGCTTCGCGGATGAGCTTGGCGTTGGCCAGGTAGAA
>JANMTJ010000657.1:0-3366 GCA_031390295.1 Oleiharenicola sp. | reverse complement strand
GACGACGCCCGTCAGCCGGCACTGCGTCGTGAGCTGCAGGGACGGCGCCAGCACATCCGTGCTATAGTACCCCAGCCCCACCAAGGCCACGCCCAGGCGGTCCTTCTTTTTCGCCACGACGGTCGTCGCCCATGAGCGCGTTGCCATCGTCATCCCCGCCGCTCCCGCCGCCAACTGGGTCAGAAACCTTCTGCGTGTGTTCATAAGTGGATTCCTTTGCCCGAAACTACCCAGCGCCACCGCCCGGTCAAGGGACGATCCATTTGCCCGGGCGGGCCGGCACGTCACTCCGCCCCGGGCGGCGGGGTGTGCCCGGTGATCTCCGCAAGCAGCCGGAAGAAGGCGGTTTTCCGGGCGGAACGGATGCCCCAGTCCACGGGCACGCTCTGGTAGCCGTCAGGGAAATCCTCGTCCTTCATGCGGAAATCGAAGTATCCCCAGCTCGCATGCTCGCCGAGCGCCGCGGTAAAGTTGTTCGCGGGTTCCTCAAACGCGAAGTGGTCGTCCTCGTTGAAGACGACGGGCTTGGGCGTGTACCCTGGCAGCTGCCGGGTCAGGCGCACCAGCTCGGCGATGCGCCCCGGGATCTTCACCGCGTTGCCGTGCAGCAGGATGAAATCCGCCGCGCGGACAACGGGGTCGGTGGGGACGGTGTCGCCCTTGAACGAGGTGCTCACGAGCAGGCGGTGGCCGTCGGGCGACGTCATGCCCTGGATGCGCCGGATCAGCTCGGGGACGCGCGCGGGCTGCAGGATCGCGTGGTCGTAGTTGATGTCGCATTCGTTGTTCACCTCGACCAGCACATGGCGCCAGCCGTGATCGAGCACCCACCGGGTCGTGTGGTCGACGGCCCGCAGCACCGCCGCCTCGTCGGTGAGCCGCTGGTCCTGGCCGAAATAGAAATAACCCAGGATGACAGCCATGCCGAGTTCGTCCGCCCGCCCGATGATGCGCTGCATCCGGGCAAAGTACGCGGGCTCGGGACTGCCGTCGGGCCGGAAGGCCGAGTTTATCCAGGGCTGGCCGCGCGAGTAGCCCTCGGGCGAACCGCCCTGGAAGTTGATCGTGAAGGCAAGCAGGCCGTGCGCGCGCCAGGCCGGCATCGCCGCAATGAACTCGTCCGTGTTGCGCCCGGCATCCCATTTCCCCGTGTCCGGATACGCCCATCGTCCGGCGGTCGCCGGATTCAGGTCGTCGAACACCCCCTGCACCAGGCGCGCATTCATCAGCAGCCCTTCAACCTTGTGCCCGCGCCACGTGCGGCCGGGATAGGTCGGCCGGCCGTTGATGAGAAACTGGTCCCCCGCGATCGTGACCACGGTGCGAGGGGCCGAGATCGCGGCCGGCAGCGCCACGCCCACGGCCAGGAGGACCAGACCCGCGCGGACGAGCCACCGCCAACTGGCGCGGATCCGTTCCGACAGGTCTTGGTTGGGGGTCATCCGCCGGAAACATGGGGGACACGCGGAGACGCCGCGAGCCTGCAATTGTCGGGAGGGCTTGGGCTGAGGGTTGGGTGGTTCGACCTCTCAACACTCAACCATTAACTCTCAACTGCGTCCCGCCGGCCCGCATCAATTCTGGATGTCCGGCTCGACCAATGCCGCCAGGTTGAGGAGGGATTCCTGCCAGCCGAGGTAGCACATCTCCGGCGGGATGACGGCGGGCACACCCGTCTGCTCGATGTGCACCTCGGTGCCGACCAGCACCTTTTTCAGGGTCACCGTCACCTGCATCTCCCCGGGCAGGTTCGGGTCGTCAAACTTGTCGGTATAGCGCAGACGCTCGCCGGGCACCAGTTCATGGTAGGTCCCGCCGAAGGAATTGGCCTTGCCGTTCGTGAAATTTGTGAACGACATCCTGAAGGTGCCGCCGACCTTGGCGTCCAGGTGGTGAACCGTGCAGGTGAATCCGTTCGGCGAGATCCATTTCGACATGGCGGCGGCGTCGAGGAACGCGCGGTAGACTTTCTCGGGCGGGGCTTTCAGGACGCGGTGCAGGCGGATGGTATGCGTAGACATGGTAGGTGAAGTGAGAGTGAGAGTGAATGGGGGGATTTCAACACCTCAACGAACGAGCCCGGCCCGGGCGGACAGGTGGTCGGAAAAAACTCACCCCGCCTCGAGCAGGGCGCGGATATGCGTGAAGGCGGTCCTCCCGCTGTTGTAGACCGGGACCTTGGTCGAGGTCAGGCGGGGCTCGAGCGCGCTCATCGAGAGCTGGGCCAGCACGATGGCGTCGACTTCCCCCGAGAGCCGGTCGATCTCACCGAGCAGCAGTTCATTGTGTTTCTCGGTCTGGCCGGCCTTGAGCGCGGCAAAGGCGTCGGAGCAGAGCCGGGTCTTGATCTCCACCGTCTTGCCGGCGTCGGCCGCCGCCAGGCGCAGGAGGCGCTCCGAAGCGGGAACCGTGGTGGGCACGGTGGCGAGGAGCCCCAGGCGCGTACCGTGGCGGACCGCCAGGTCCATCATCGGCCGGTCGATCTGCAGCATCGGGGTCCTGACCATCGGCCGGGCAAACTCGACGGCCCGGTTGAACGTGGAACACGCGAGCAGGATCAGGTCGACGCCGTATTCCTGCTGCGACAGGGCCGCCTGGGTGAACTTCGCGTAATTGCCCGGCGGAATGGTGCCGGGCGCGCAGGCGAAGTTGGTGTTCTGGATCGTGTCGTCCACAAAATGGACCACCTCGACCTCGGGTATGATTTCGTCGAGGTAGCGCTGGACCGCACGGGTGGTGATCAGCGCGGCGTGGATGATGCCGAGTTTCTTGCCGGATAGTGTTTTGGTCATGAGATGGGGAAAGAGGCGTGAGGGGTGGGATTTCAGGTGTCAGGTGGCGCCGGCCAGATCGCGGCAAACGCGCAGCCCGCGGGCGGCATCGGCGGGAAAATCCTTCGTGTAGGCCTCGATGCTGACGCGTTGGGCGTAGCCGGTGGCCCGGAGTTTCTGGAAAAAGTCCGCCAGCTCCGCATCGCCGCCCGACGGGAACAGGCGCCCGGCCTGCTCGGCGATATGCACGTGCGCGACGGGCGCGACCGCCGCCAGGATGGCGGGATCCTCCTTTTCCTGCCGCACGTGGTAGGCGTCGGCCAGCACCCGGACGCGCGGGTGCGCCACTTCCCGCGCCATGCGTCCGCCCTCGGCGATGGAATTAAGGATGTTGGATTCCCCGCGGTTGAGGTGCTCGATCACAATCGTGATGCCGAGCCCGTCCGCGACCGGCCCGAGCGCAGCCAGCAACTCCCGCAGCTGCGCCCAGGCGTCCGCCAGGGGAAACCCCGCCGGCACGTTCCGCGCGCCGGAACTGCCGAACACGACGATCGAAACCCCCAGGCGCGCCGCCCGGGCCAGCGCCGCCCGCGCG
>JANMTJ010000647.1:0-4040 GCA_031390295.1 Oleiharenicola sp. | reverse complement strand
CACCGAGGTCGAGATGAAGGAAAAGAAGGCCCGCGTCGAAGACGCCCTCCATGCGACCCGTGCGGCCGTGGAAGAGGGGATCGTCGCCGGCGGCGGGGTTGCGCTCCTGCGCACCATCAAGGCCATCGAGGCCCTCAAGCTCGAGGGTGACGAGGCGGCCGGCGCCCAGATCGTGCGTCGCGCGATCGAGCACCCGATCCGCGCGCTCTGCGCCAATGCCGGCGTGGACGGTGGTGTCATCGTCAAGGAAGTCCTGGGCTCGAAGGGCAACGTTGGTTACAACGTCGCCACGGACAAGTTCGAGGACCTCGTGAAGGCCGGCGTGGTTGACCCGACAAAGGTCACCCGCACCGCCCTCCAGAACGCGGCCTCGATCGCCGGCCTGCTCCTCACCACCGAGTGCATGATCACCGACCTCCCCGAGAAGTCTTCACCTGCCGGCGGCGGCGGTGGCGGCCACGGTGGCGGCGGCATGGGTGGAATGGGCGGCATGGACTACTGAGTCCCGGTTCGATCACACAGTCATACTCTCAAGGCGCGCTCTCCGGAGCGCGCCTTTTTTGACCGTATTGCTTTTGTGAAGAGATTATCAGCGATATTGATCTGGCCGGATCCAATGCCACATGAGCGAGCAGAACCCCGCCATGCTGGATGAACTGGCGGCAGAGAGAAAAACCTGCTCGAGAAAGAAATCGCCGATCTGGAGAAGCAGGCGAGTCAGCTCGGGGTGCAGATCAAAGAATTGAACGGCGCGATGCCTGATCGCATCGCTTGACGCCCGGCCGAATCGAATCTTGCGAGCTATGTCGGGCCAAGGGGCAACCGCCTCATGAGCCTATTTGGTCAGCAAGACTTGGGGGTTGAAGATGGTTACCATGTCGCTTGCCGTGGGTGTACCGCTGGACCGCAGTTCCAATTCTATCCTGTTGGCACCGGCAGTCAGCACGAGAGGTATGCGGGTGCCTTGTATGATTTGCGGGCCAAAGCCCTTGATCGGGATGTCGACGGGAATATTCCCGGCCGAACGCAGCGTGAGAAATGCCCGGTCGCGCAGCGCCTCTGGGGCCAGCAGATTGATCGCGAACTGATAGGCGCCAGCGTTCTCCACTTCCATGGCCACGGAGCTTTTTGCGGGATTTTCAGAATCTGCCATCATCGACCAGGCGAGCATGCCATTTTGGGTGTCGATTGGTCTGCCGGTCTGGATATGGGTGATGCGGGCAGGGGAGTCTGGGGCGAAGACCCGGCCATCGCGGCGGGCGAAGCCAAGCTGGGCGTGCCGGGTGGGGTAATCGTATTCCCAATAGACCAGCGCATCGAAGTCGGCCCGCGGAGTTTGGTAGCCATAGTGCTTGTTACCGAAGCCCCAATAGGCATAGACCGGGAGCATTTTGAAAAATGGCACACCCTGCGCCTGGACGCTTATGGCAGCATAAATTTCGAGCCAGAGATCCGGAACATCGATCTTCACCAAGCGGGCTCCCTTCAAGGCCTCCTGGGTGGCATGAGTGTTCCACGTACGGTCAGCCTTCAGTGTGATCTCGGTAACGGCCGGATAAGAGGAATCGCGATAGTGGATACCGTCGCGATCACGGGCCGCCCATGGCCGGAAGAGGCCAAAGACCAGCTGCAAGCCCAGCAGCAGCCACGCTGGCAACTGCACGAAATTGAGCCGGCGGCCTGCCAACGGCAGAAGGAGCAACGGCAGGAAGGCAAGTGATGCATAACTCACGCCTTTGCCGCCGATCCACTTGTAGCCCAGGCTGAGGATGATGATGAGTTGGGCACTGAGCAAACACACGAAAAGGGCGGTAAATCGCAGGGCGAGATCCGGGCGCTCCGTAAGTGTCAGCCGCCTCGCGACCATCGCCACCGCAGCGAGCGTCAATGCCGTGGCGGCCCACCACGCCGCGGATGTCGGCGGAAGCCAGCCGAGGCCAACCGCCCCGGTCAGCCAGCGCAGACCGGCCACGGGTAAGGGGGTGCCCGCCAAGGACCCGCCCACGATAGCCTGCCACATCCAGTCCAGTGCCGTGGAGCCACTCGAAGAGACGAAAAGGAACTGGGTAAACGCAAGTTCGAGCATGACTTGCAGTTGGGGCAAAAGGAGCACGAAGGCCGCGATCGCCACCCAGACCAAGCCTCGGCCCAAACTGCACACTTCCCGGTAAAGGATCATGATCACACCCAATGCACCACAAACGGCCGGCAGGAAGAATCCGAGCATCTCGGGGTAAAGGTAAGCGGTGCCAGCCGTGCACAGGGCCAGGGCCAGCAGGGCAGGCCGGTCCATCGCTCGATTCGGCGCAGTCGACCGCCCGGCCAGAAGCAAGGTGAGAATACCCAGTGCACTGGCGACCAAAGGAGTTGCCGCAGTCCAGCTCCAGGCATTCAGGTCGAGCTGAAGCTGGCCCCAGAACCCCAGCACCAGGCCGCCAGCGGCGAGTTGAGCCCGCCAGAGCAGGCTTGCGGCGAAGTGCTGGAACCAACCGGTTACAGCGAAGAAAGTGCTTAAGATGCACGAACAAAGAAAGCCGTAATGGGATTGGTGGAGCTGACCGGGCATAATGCCCTCGAAGCTGGCGTATAGGTCGACCACGGCGGGCCGGCTGTTGGCCATGATGTGAGCAGTCGAGAGCAATGGATTACGCAGGAAGTCGGCCGGCGTCGCCCCGGCTACGGTTGCATAGGGCTCGGCCACTCGCACAACCGCGCAAGTGAGGTAGTTGAACTGATCGTAGATGTTGGCCTGAAAGAGTGAAAACTGGACGCCACCCAGCGCCATCGGGGCAAGGAGCAGTGCGGCCACAGCCGATGGAATCGCGATTGGCCCCCAGTTGAAGCGGGGCGTCTTGACGCCGGCACGCGCCTCCAGCCACCAGCGAATCACGCCGACCACGGCGCCGGCGAGAAGCACTCGCCCCGCGATCGCGAGGGGCAGTCCGGAAGTATAACCGACATTCGCCAGGATGGCACAACAGGCGAGGCCAAGGGCGGAACGAAACGCTGCGGGAATACGGGTGCCGAAAAACAAGCAACCCCAACCCCAATACATGACAAGATAGCAAGCACAGCAAATGAGATTGCTAAGGGTAAAACTCATGAAGACATACTGCCGCATGCGATCACGCATGATGGCGCACGCTATGCAAGCTTGACTGCCACCGCCGGGCCAAGTTCGAACCACAGCTGGCATCGTGGGCGATTGATTAACCAAGCCATGAACCGCTTGCGCCAAGGAATGCGGCGCGGGCCGGGGCAATCTCTCTCATTATCTCGGTCATACAACTCATGGCGCATTTCCCATTCCGGGTGTATCCTATCTAATTCCCTTCGGTGATCCTTACCCCCATGACCTCCTCCCTTGGCTCTCTCCTCCGGCTATGTTGCGTGACCCTTGCCCTGCCGGTCTTCGTACTGGCGCAGACCGTCACGGTGAACATCAACGCCGGCTCGGCGATCCGGACCGTGGACGAACGCATCTTTGGCCTCAATGCGGTGATCTGGGATTCGCAGGCCAGCAGCGACCAGACCATTTCGCTCGTGCAGGCCGCCGGCCTGCGGACCATCCGGGTGCCCGGCGGTTCGCTGTCCGATGAGTATCACTGGCGGATCAACAAGACCTTGGAGAACACGTGGTCATGGGCCACCGGCTTCAACGGCTTCGCCAAGCTCATCACCGGGCTCAACGCTACGGCCTTCGTCACCGTGAACTACGGCTCGGGCACGCCCGAGGAAGCGGCTGCCTGGGTGGCCTACGCCAATGCCAGCGAGACCGCGACCGCCAACACCATCAACTATAGCATCGGCACGGACGCCAAAGGCTACGACTGGAAGACAGCGGCGAACTGGGCGAATCTCCGTAGCTCTTCCTCCCTTGTGACCCCGGATGACGGCATGAACTTCCTGCGCGTCGGCCGGTCGGCCGCCTACGGCCTTAAATACTGGGAGATCGGCAACGAGAACTATGGCACCTGGGAGACGGATCAACAGGCGGTGAAGAACGACGCCTATACCTATGCCACCCGGGCGAAGAACTA
>JANMTJ010000640.1:0-4672 GCA_031390295.1 Oleiharenicola sp. | reverse complement strand
GGATTTCTGTCCCAACGGATAATTGAAGGCGAAGTCCACCTGCCAGGAGTGATTCTGCCGGTCGAGGGCATCATTGAAGGCATCACTGCCGCTGCCATTGGTTCCGCTCATCCCGAGGGCGGCGCCGACCGTGAGGTCGGGCTTGGCGGCATCATGGGCTAGACGGAGGTCGAGCTTGTACTGGTCGATGGCGGCCAGGGAGGAGAGGTAGTCGGGCTGGTTCAGCTTGGCCAGCTGGTAGGAGGAGGCGAAGACGGGGGTGGCTTCGCTCACCTCGCTGAAGCGCACCGTGCCGAGCGGCGCGTCGAGCTCGAACTGGCCGATGAGGGCCAGGAGGCCATCCTGCCGGTCCTTGACCGCCTGCTCGGCAAGAATGGCGCCGCGACGGGCATTGGCGACACCGACCTCGGCCTGCAGCACGTCCAGGTCGGTGGCGACGCCGGTGTCGCGGCGGGTCTTGGCCTCGTCAAAAAGCTTGTTGGCGAGGGCGAGGGAGAAGTTGCGGACCACGAGCTGCTCGCGGGCGTAGGCCAGGTTGTAGTAGGCGTTTTCCGTGTCCTGGATGACATTCAGGGCCTGGGCCTTGAACTCGAGATTGGCGCGGAGCAGGCCGATCTCGGCCCGCTGGATGCCGGCGCGGTTGACGGCCAGGCCGGCCCCGCTGAGCAGCGACTGGCGCACGGACAGGGTCAGGTCGGCGTCGTAGGTCGGATTGAGGGTGCTGAATGCCGGATCTGACGAACTGCGGTCGAGTCGGCTGCTGGCGCTGACGGTCGTACCGGTGTAGAGTCTTTGGCTTACGCCGACCCGCAGGTCGGACGTCTTGCTTTGGAGACCGGGGCTGGTGTTCTCACCGGTCGAACCGGTAACGGACAGCTGCGTCTCATAACCGCCGCCGGCGACCGTGATGTTGTCCTGGGCGATCTGCGGGGCGTAGCGGCCGATCTCAAGGTCGAAATTCTTGCTCAGGGCCCGCGTGATGCATTCCTGGAGAGTGAGTTCGGAAGCAACCGAAGGAAGGGCGAGCTCCTGCGGGTGCGGGGGTGGGACATCACCAACAGGAGCCTGGGCCAACATGGGCCTGGTGGGGACGGGTGAAGTCGCGCTATCCTGGGCGGGCAGACTGGCGGTGGCAAGGCAGGCGATCGTCAGGCTGGCGGCGAGGCGGCGAAGTGGGTGGATCATGAGAAGTTGGGCTGGGGACAGGACACGCGAGATTGGCGAAAAGTTTAAGCTATTTGTGACGGCGGGAAAACTAAAAGGTTTCGCTCACAAAAATGCCACCGCAGGGGACGGTGGCAGTATGCTGGTGGCCGGGCGGCGGATTGACGGGATGGACGGCGGGCCGGGGGCCGTGGGTCGACTAGGGGGTCTCCGCGTCGGCGGTTTTCTTGAGCTCCTGCTCGACGAGCCCGCCGAGGTAGGAATTCTCATTGTTGCTGGCGATGAAGGCCATGAGCTGGCCCTGGACCTCGGCGTACCGCGGGTTGGCGGTGCTCAGGTCGGGTACTTTCTTTTCCTGGGCGTAGACCAGCAAGCCCTTGTCGCCGAGGCCGACGAGATCGGAGACCTGGCCGGCTTCCAACCGGACGAGGGTGGCCAGGGCGGATTGGGGCAGATCTTGCGGGGGCTGGCGGAGGGAGAAATTGGCGTAGCTCTTCAGCTCAAGTTTTTCGGCGGTGGCCTGCTCCGCGAAGCCGGTGGGCGTCTTGGCGGCGGCCTGCAACTGGACCTTGAGGGCGTTGCCCCGCTCGATGAAGAGGCGGCGTTTCTCGTTTTCGCGGTGGTCGGCGACCACGCGGTCGCGCACATCCGTGAAGAGCGGTTTGTAGGCGGGCAGGCTTTCCTGCCAGAGCAGCACGATGATGCCGTCGGGGGTCGCCAGCGGATCAGTGAAGAAACGCTCACGACTGAGACGAGAGATGGCCTCGGCGTAAGTGGCGAGCCAGGGCTTGTCGGCCGGGGGCAGGTCAGGCGAGAAGGGGGCGAGGGCCACCGGGGCGCGACGCTGGCTGGTGAGGAAGGCGGCCAGCTCGGGCGAGTTGGCGGTCAATTTGCGATCGTAGAAAGCCACGGTCAGCTCGCTGGCGGCCTGCGAGGCGAGGCGGCGGCTGGCGAGGTTGCGGAGGGCGGCCTCGACCTGGTCGCGGACCTTGGGGAAGTTGTCGACCGCGGTGGCGGGGAGGGCGGCGTCCGTTTTGCCGGCCTCGGCCGGGACGGGGAAGCTGGAGATGTTGGTGTTGTAGAACGCGCGCAGCTCGGCCTCGGTGGGGGCGACCGGGGGGACAAATTCGGAGGCCTTGAACTCGACGTAGCCCAGGCGTGGGCGGGCCGGCACATCGTAACGGAACGAATACTCCTCATGGAATTTCTTGAGGGCTTCGTCGGTGGGATTGATCGCGGGGCTGAAGCTGGCGTAGTCGAGCGAGGCCACCTGCACGGTCCAGGTGGAATCAAGGCGGCTGAGCTGCAGCTTGACCTCCGGTGGCAGGACGTAGCCGGGGCCGCCCACGATCTTGGTCAGACCCTCCAGGCGGACATCGTCACGCAGCACGCGGTTGACATCGGCGGTGGTGAACGGGCTGCCGGACTTGAGCGAATCGGCGAAGCGGGTGTAAACGGACTGGTCGAACCGGCCCTCCTGGTTCTGGAAGGCGCGGAGGGTGGGCACGTATTTGGCCACATCGGCGGGGGAGGGGGTCGGCAGGTGGAGCTCGTCGGCCACGGCCAGGCCGGCCACGCGCTGGAGGGAATACTGCTGCAATTGGCCGCCCTGCAGGGCGCCATAGCCGGCCCGGAGGTAGGCGCTCAACTCGCCATCCGTGAAAACCCGGCGGGCTTGTTCCTGATTGGCCAGATTGACGTTAAAGAACGGGCGCTCGAGCACCTTGATGTCGCCGCCCCCGCTGCCACTGCCGGACGAGCTGTAGATGACGATCATCGGCAGGCCCACCGCGAGCAGCACGGCGACGAACACGAGGCGGAAGTGCTTTTGGAAATACTTTTGGATCCAGGAAATCATGGGTAGAAGGGGTCGACGGTAGAAAGCCGATGTCCCCTGTCAACAGGCGATGCGGGGTGCCTTTTCCGCGGTGTAAAGGAGGGTTTGGCCCTCGTTCGGGGGGCTATTTCCAGTCAGCCTGGGTGAAGTTGTGGAGGTCGGCGTAGGCCGCCTTCTGCTCGGCGGTCAGACTGGCCCAAAACGCGTCGAAGACCGCCTGCTGTGGGGGCGGATTACGGTTTCTCGCATACCACACACGCTGCTGTTCGGCTGAAAGGGAGACCGAAAAGGCATCGTATTTCGCCTTCGATACCGCCGCGCGTTCCTCCCCATAGATATTCTGCCAGGACAGGTGGCTCGTGAGACCGGAAGTGGTTATCAGATATTGCGCCTGCCAGCCATGCTTCTGGAAGTACTCCAGCACCTGCGTTTTTTCCTCCGCGGTCAACCCGGACCAGCGGGCGGTGAGTTCGGCGGGCCGTTCAGGCTGATTGAGCATGGGATTGGCGTGGGAATTGATCCACGCCTTCGAGTACCGCGGCGGGGCCGAGGGCTCGGTGGGCATGACGGGAAGGAGATGGGGCAGGATAAAATCTGACTTCGAGGTTGTCGATCTTGGCGCGACCCGAGGTGAGGGTAGCAATGACATGTGGTCGAAGGCAGCCTGTTGCTCCGACGTGAAGGTGGCCTTGAATTCCGTGAAGACACGGCGGCGCTCGTCGCCCATGCGTTTCAGTTCCTCCGTCCATTTGCCATTCTCGGGGTAGAGCGGCGGGTTCGATGACATTCGCTCCCAAGCCTGCCGCTGTTCCGCGGACAGGAGGCCGAGGAAGGTGGCGCGACTGGCTTCACCCGCGGCTATCCGGTCGGCTTCGTTGGTTCGTTCCCAGGCGATATCGAGCGTGCCGGCCAGGATCTGGGCGCGGAAGCGCCAGCCGTAGTTGCCGTAGAAGATGGCCATTTCCTCCTTCTGGCCTTCACTCAGGTGCTCCCAGTTGTCGTAGATTCCGTGTGGCGGGTCAACCAGGCCACGGAACATCGGATTTTTCTCCGAATTGAGCCACTCCTTCGTGCGCTGGGCGAGGGCCGCCGGATCCGCGGCGGACGCCCCGGCGACCTTCAGCTCAATTTCCCGGCCATCGCGGCGGTCGACCAGGAGAACATGTTCGCGGGTGATCTCTTTCATCAGGCAACCGGCTGGCGCAAAATCGGCTCGATAGAACAGGGCGTCGTGCCGGCGACGGGACCGGTCGGTGATCAGCGCCATCGGCTCGCCGTTCAGGAAAAAGGCGACGTCGTGGAGCACGAACCGGTCGGGGGTGGCATCGGGGGCGTTGGCATCCCTCACGGCACGGAGGTCGACCAGGCCGGAGCTGCGCGGCGGCGGCGGCTGGGCCAACGCAATGGTCGAAAGGCCGGCGGCAGCGAGGCAGAGGAAACGGGCGATTGCGTTCATCAGGAAACACCACTTGGCCCGGGTGGATGAGTCCCAGCCTGCCGCTACGCCTGGTCGACACAATCCACAATTGAGGCTGGAGGCTTGACGATTGGCGCGGCTGTGCCGTGTTAGATGCAGAATCCCATGCATGGTATAGATTTCATCAAGGATCTGGCGGTCGTCATGCTGGTGGCCGGGCTGGTGGGCTGGGCCTGCCACCGGGCGGGACTGTC
>JANMTJ010000590.1:0-1909 GCA_031390295.1 Oleiharenicola sp. | reverse complement strand
CTCCGTCCCAGCACCACGCTAAACGCTATCCTCGCTCAAATCTAGGCGGGTACGGACCCTGTTATCCGCGCAATCCGTGGTCAAACTTTTCCGGGTCGGCAGCCCCGGTCTTGCGCTTGGGGCGGCATTGCACTGTGTTGGTCCTGCTCCCCATGAAACTGATCCGCCTGCTCCTGCTGTTTTCTGTCGCGGCTCCCCTGCTTCCCGCCGCGCCCCTGCGCATCGGTATCGCCGGTCTGACGCATGACCACGTGAACTGGATCCTCGGCCGGGCCGAACGCGGCGATGTGCAAATCGTCGGCATCGCCGAACCCAACCGGGATCTGGCGCGGCGTTACCTTGAGAAGTATAAACTGCCGCTGACGCTCCTTTATCCGACCCTGGAGGAGATGCTCGCCCGGACGAAACCGGAGGCCGTCGCCGCCTTCGGGTCCATTTTCGAACACCTCGCGGTGGTCGAGGCCTGCGCCCCCCAAGGCATCCATGTGATGGTGGAAAAGCCGCTGGCCGTGAACGGGGACCATGCCCGCCGGATGGCGGCACTGGCCAAGGCGCATCGCATCCACCTGCTCACGAATTACGAGACGACCTGGTATGCAACCAACCACCGGGTTCAGGCGTTGCTCAGTGCGGGCGAGCTGGGCGACCTGCGCAAGGTCGTCGTGCATGACGGACACTGGGGTCCCAAGGAAATCGGCGTGAGCCCGGAATTTCTGGCCTGGCTGACCGACCCCATGCAAAACGGCGGCGGCGCGGTGGTCGATTTCGGCTGCTATGGCGCCAACCTGATCACCTGGCTGACGGCCGGGCAGCGTCCGCTCGCCGTCACCGCCGTGCTGCAGCACCACAAGCCCGCGATTTACCCCAAGGTCGATGATGAGGCCACGATCCTCGTGGAATACCCCGGCGCGATGGGCATCATCCAGGCCTCTTGGAACTGGCCCTTTGGTCGGAAGGACATGGAGGTCTACGGCGCCACCGGCACGGCCGTCAGCGAGAACCGGTCCACGCTTCGCGTCCGGTTGAAAGGCGACAAAGCGGAGCGCACCGAGACCCTGCCCGAGCGGACTGCACCCTACGACGACCCCTTTACCTACCTCACCGCCGTCGTGCAGAACAAAATCACGCCCGCGGCCAACGACCTGTCGTCATTGGAGAACAACCTGTTGGTCGTGGAAATACTCGATGCGGCCCGCGAAAGCGCCCGCACCGGCCGGAGAGTCACCCTGCCCTGATGGCTCGGCCCGCTGCATCCCTTGACTCGCTCACCGGGCGGACTATATCCGACCTGCGCACCGGTGACATCACGCACGCCGGCATCGTTCGTCCCGGCTGCTGCATCCGCATCCACGCCCATGCAGCGTCCACCCCGGGCCGATAACGTCCACCCCAGGAGCTGTTCCCATGACACCCACCCGAGTTCTTCTTCTCCTGTCCGCCCTCGGCGCATTCAGCGCCCCGACGCCCGGCTTGGCCGACCATCCGTCCGGTGCAAAGCTGGGCACCATCCACTTTGCGGTCAGCGGGCAGCCCGCGGCGCAGGCGCACGTCGTCAACGGGGTGAAACTCATCCACCACATGATGTATCCCGAAGCCGATCGCGAATTCGCGGCGGCTGTGACGGCGGACCCGGCTTGTGCGCTCGCCTACTGGGGACGGGCGATGACGCTGATTCATCCGCTCTGGCCCGATGCCCCGACCGAGTCGGAACGCATGGCCGGGGCCGAATACATCCGACGCGGACTCGCCTGTCCGTCCGCCACCCCGCGCGAACGGGCGTATCTCGAGACGCTGGCCCGCTATTTCGACGGGAACGCGGCGGGCAACCACGTGGCCGGGCTGAAAATCCTCGATGAGGCCTGGGCCGGGCTCGCGGAAAAATTTCCGGATGACATGGATGCGCTGGCGT
>JANMTJ010000587.1:0-2116 GCA_031390295.1 Oleiharenicola sp. | reverse complement strand
CGCTGGGGTCAACGCGCTCCACCATCGGATGCAGGATGCGCGCTAGCGCGCAACGTGGCCCGCGAGCGGGCCACCTAAACGTTTACACCGTGACCACTTCCATCTCCATGTGGGCGAGGTGAGTGTCGATGTCCTTGATCGACTTGTCGGTGGCGGTCTGGACTTCCTTCTCCAGCCGCTTCTCCTCGTCTTCGGAAATCTTGCCGTCCTTCTTGGCCTTCTTGACGGCCTCCATGGCGTCGCGCCGGTTGTGGCGGATGTTGACGCGGCCCTCCTCGGCCAGCCGGTGGGCGATCTTCACGAAATCGAGGCGGCGCTCCTTGGAGAGGTCGGGCAGGGGGAGGCGGATGAGGCCGCCATCCACGATCGGGTTGATGCCGAGATTGGCCTGCTGCAGGGCCTTCTCGACCGCGCGGATGATGCCCTTGTCCCAGGGCTGGACCTGGATGAGGCGCGCGTCGGGCGTGGAGATGGCTGCGCATTGCTTGAGGGGCATCATGGCGCCGCCGTAGGCCTCGACCATCACGCCCTCGACCATGGAGGGCGAGGCCTTGCCGGTGTGGATGGTGGAAAATTCATGGAGCGTGTGGTCCACGGCCTTTTTCATGCGGGCCTGCGCGTCGTTGAGGATGGGGTGGCTCATGCTAGTTGAGAGTTGAGGGATGAGAGTTGAGAGAAAGACAGGCGAAAAAGCGAGGCTGTGGCTAAGGGGGTCTGGACTCTCAACACTCAACTCTCATCTATCAACTGTCCACAACGTCAGTTGTGGACCAGGGTCCCGATCTTCTTCCCGAGGACGGCGTCGCGGATGGCGTGGTCCTGTTCGAGGTTGAAGACGAGGATGGGGACGTTGTTGTCGAGGCAGAGCGAGAACGCGGTCGAGTCCATGACGTTGAGCCGCTGGCGGAGCGCGTCGACGAAGGTGATCTGGTCGTATCGGACGGCGTCGGGGAACTTCTTGGGGTCCTTGTCGTAGATGCCGTCGACCTTGGTGGCCTTGATGATGATGTCGGCGTGCAGCTCGGAGGCGCGGAGGGCGGCGGTGGTGTCGGTCGAGAAGTAGGGGTTGCCGGTGCCGGCGACGAAGATGACCACGCGCTTCTTCTCCAGGTGGCGCATGGCGCGGCGCATGATGAACGGCTCGGCGATCTGGTTCATCGGGATGGCGGACTGGACGCGGGTCTTGACGCCCATCTTCTCGAGGCAGTCCATGATCGCGAGGCCGTTGATGACGGTGGCGAGCATGCCCATGTAGTCGCCGGTGGTGCGGTCCACGCCGCGCTTGGCGCCCTGCAGGCCGCGGAAGATGTTGCCGCCGCCGATGACCACGCAAACCTGCACGCCGAGGTCGTGGATCTCCTTCACCTGCTCGCACATGCGCTCGAGGGTGGCGGCGTCGATCGGCTCGGTGCCCTTGCCCCGCAACACCTCGCCGCTGAGCTTCAGGACGACGCGTTTGTATTTAACGGACGAGGCGGTCTTGTGCGGCATGGTGGCCGATAAAACCGTCCGGCAAAACCGGCGTCAATGGCGGAGATGACGCCGGGCCAACCGGCAAAACCGCGGTTACTGCCGGGCTTCGACCGGCGGACTCGCCGGGGTGTCGTTTTTCGCCCGCTGGGCGGACCAGAGCATGACGGCGGCACCGATGAGCAGAAAAACCGCCACGGCGATGGCCATGGTGATGTTCACCTTGGTCGTGCGTTTGTGGACGTTGACGAGCGGCTGGCCGGCGGTTTGTGGTTCGAAACCCATGAGAGGAAAGGTCAGGTCAGGGCCGGGGAACCCGGCCCGTCGTTTTACGCCAGCAGGGAAGCGCAGACCACGCCGACAATGCCGAGGAAAAGCAGGACCGCGAGGCCGATGGCCATGTTGGTGTTTTCCTTGTCCGTGCGGTCATGGACGTTGGCGAGCGGCAGGCCGGCGGTTTGTGGCTTGAGTCTCATCGGGATAAATACTTGGACAGATTTAACAGGGACAGGTCGCTGGATATTTTAGCTGGGCACGATCCGATGGTGTTTCTTGGGGCCTGGAGGGGGCTGATCAAGGCAGCAGGCCAGATGCAGACGCCGGTTGTCCCCATGAGCTGGTGAAAACGAACTGTGCAACCGGCTTG
>JANMTJ010000553.1:0-2329 GCA_031390295.1 Oleiharenicola sp. | reverse complement strand
CGACAAGTTCATCGGCGACGCGATCATGGCCGAGTTCGGCATTCCGATCCCGCGCGAGGACGACACCGACCGCGCGGTCCGCGCCGCCATCTCGATGATCACCGAGCTGCGGGCCCTGAACGGGCAACGCCAGCAGCGCGGCCAGAAACCGATCCTCATGGGCATCGGGCTCAACACCGACACGATCGTCTCCGGCAACATCGGCTCACCGAAGCGCATGGACTACACGGTCATTGGCGACGGGGTGAACCTGGCCTCCCGGCTCGAGAGCGCGTGCAAGGAATACTCCGCGCAGATCCTCATCAGCGAGTTCACCTATCGGAAGATGAAGGGTACCTATCGCACCCGAGAGGTCGATCGTGTCATCGTCAAGGGCAAGACGGAGCCGATCGGGGTCTACGAGGTGCTCGACTACCACACCGAGGAGACCTTCCCGCACCTGCGGGAGACAGTGAACCAGTTCCAGGGCGGCCTCGCACAATACCGCAAGGGTGACTTCGAACGGGCGATCAAGGGTTTTCAGGAGGCGCTCGCGCTGCACCCGGGCGACAAGCTCAGCCAGACCTATATTGACCGCTGCAAATACCTCATGGCCCACCCGCCCGAGGGCAAATGGGACGGAGTGTGGGTGATGAAGTCGAAGTAGGTCCGGTCTTCGACCGGACCGGATGGAATTGCGCGGACCAAAATGGGCCGGTCAAAGACCGGCCCTACCTATTCCACGAACAGCTCGGAGATGGCCAGCGGGGCGTCGCGTCGTCCCGTCAGGCGGAGCCACACGTAGCGGCCGCGGGTGCCGGCGGGCAGGGTGACTACGGTCGGGCCGCGTCCGCCCTCACCCTGCGCGAGGGCTGCGCCGGGCTGGTCGGGGTTGTCGCTGACCTGCACGTCAAAGGGGGCGGGGTAGCCCCAGCCGCGGCCGCGATGATCGAGGGTGACCTTGCGGACCGGACGGGTGCTGTGCAGGTCCGCGCGGATCCACGTGCCGGCCTCGTTGGCCGGCACCTGCCAGAAGGTTTCGGTGCTGCCGTCGGCCATCTGGGCCGGATCGGCGGAGGTCACTGAGGCGGTCACGACGGGCGGACCGGCCAGGCTGGAGCTGATGGCATCCACGGCGTCCTGCGCTTCCCCGGCGACCGCGGGATCGGTCAGGAAGCGTCGGGCCGTGTCGAGTGCGGCCTGGTCGGCGCACAAGCTCAGCACGTTGAGCAAGGCCTGGCGGGTGGGTACGCTCACGGGCAGGTCCAGCAGGGTGCGGGTCTGGGCGGAACGACGGCCCTTGTTCTCGGGGGAATTCTGCGCGAGGAAGCGGGCCGCGCCCTGCACGGCCGCGGTGCGGACGCTCTCAACCTTGGTGGCGACGGCGAGGTCCACGAGGACCGGCAGCGCGGCCGCGTCGGGCCAGCGGGCGAGCTCCGTGGTGGCGGCGACCGCCACGGCCTCGTCGGCGTCGCGGGCCAAGGTACCGGCGGCGGCGAGGGCGGCGGGGCCGTTGACGCGGGACAGGACCGGCAGCAGCGTCTGGCGCGCGGTGGCATCGCCGGTCTTGAGCGCCGCGATGACGGGGGCGGCGCGGGTAGCGCCGTCGTCGTCGCGCAGGATGATGGTGATGAGGGCGCGCACGGCGCGGGTCTGCTCCGGCTTGGTCGGGGCGGCGAGGGCCCAGGCAATCACGGCGCGCTGATCCGCCGGCGCGGCGATGGCGCGCAGGGCGTCGAGGGCCTCGAGGCGCAGGTTCTCGACCGGTGACTGGCGCAAGCCGAGCAGCAGCGGAATGGCGTCGGTCTGGTTGCGCGCGGCAAGCTGCTGGATGAACACGACGCGGAGTGCGCTGTCGCCTTCGGTGGCGGCGCCGGTGAGGACGAACTCGTCGAGTCCCGGACCGTTCAGGCGCGCGAGGCTGGCAAAGGCGGTCTTGGCCTCGTCGCCTTTGCCGGTGGCAAGAGTGGCGAGGCGCCTGGCCACCTCCGTACTGCCGGGCAACCGGCCCAACGCCTCAAGGGCGGCGAGGCGCACGTCGACGTTGGGGCCCTCGAGGGTCAGAAGCAGGCCGGGGATGGCCCCGGCGTCCCCGCGGGTACCGAGCGCCGGGATGAGCGCGACCTGCACGGCCGACGGGTATGAACCAAGGTGGCTGGCGAGTTCCGCGGCGGAACCGGGAACCGGCAGGGTGGAAATGGCGTGAATGGCGACGGCTTGAAAGGCGGGTTCCGTGCCCAGCAGCGCGGCATTGATTTCAGTCACCGCCCCCGCAGGCTGAGCATCGATCAATTGCCGCAGGGCGGCCGAGCGCTGCGGCAGCGGGGCGGCGGCATTGCGGTAGATGGAG
>JANMTJ010000714.1:0-8596 GCA_031390295.1 Oleiharenicola sp. | reverse complement strand
CGGTGTGGTCGCTGACCGGCCTGGTCGGCGCCGCTTCCAGCGGCCGCAACTTTGATCATTACACCATCCAGTTCCTGGCGCCGTTCTGCCTGGGCGCCGGTTTGGTTTTGTCGCGTGTAGCCAGCTGGGCCTGGTCCGGCGCCACGCGCTGGCCGGGGCGCGTCGCCGCGGCCGTCCTGTTGGTTGTTGCGGTGTATGGTGTCGGTTCCGCTGTCCTGCCGGCACGACGGCGCACGTTGCCTGATGATCCTTCGCACCGGGTCTCGGCTTACATCCGCGAGCACACCGCCGCCACCGACCGGATATTTGTCTGGGGTTTTCATCCCGACATTTACCTTTATGCCGACCGCCGGCCGGCCAGCCGTTACCTCTTCGCCTCGTTCGTCACCGGAATGATACCCTGGACCAACACCGCCCCGGAACGCGATACCACCTACGCCATCGTGCCCGGGGCCATGGATAATCTGTTGCACGATCTGTCGGCCAAGCTGCCGGTCTTTATCGTGGACTGCAGTGCCGGGCCAAACCGGCACTGGCAGAAGTATCCGCTGGAAAAATTCCCGCCTCTGCGCGATTTCATCCGCAGCCGCTACAAGGTGATGGCCGCCGATCAGTTCGTCCCCCAAGGCTTCCGCCTCTTCCAGTTGCGCACGCCCGGCGAGCCGGCCGGGAGTCCCCCGGCAACGCTTCCGGCCGAGGTCACCTCGACCCTCAAGCTGGGCCTTCTCTCCTCCACCTTGGCGCCGATCCGGGCCAGCGCGCTGCATGGCGCCAACCTCTTCATGGTCGACGGCCGGCTCGAGTATTTCGCCCACGCCCCCTCCACGATTGTCTATCAGCTACCGGCGGGCGCGGGCGCACTGCGCGGTGGCTTCGGCATCAAGCCGGCCGCCTATGCCCCCGAGAACAAGGGCCCCACCGACGGCGCCGAGTTTCTCATTCGCTGGCGCCCGGCGGGGGGAGCCGAACAGGTGCTGCTCCGCCGGCTCCTGCGCCCGCGCGAGGAACCGGCCGACCGCGGCGTGCAATCCTTCCGCGTCGCGCTGGCGCCGGGCGCCGGCGGCGAACTCGAACTTGCTATTACCGCCGGCCCCACCGACAACCCCGCCAGCGACTGGACCTTCTGGACGGATCTGCTCGTGGAAAATTCCCGCTAGACGCTCCCTCGTTCAGCTTTTAACAAAGCCCCCTCCCCTATGGATTCAGTTCATCCTCTCCCCTCCAAGCCAACTCCGCTTGACTGGATTTTCCGGATTTTGGGCTTTCTGACCCTGACAGTGATCGCCTTCTCATTGCCTGGTTTTCCCGCGCTTGAGCTCGATTCATCCTGGCGCATGGCCCTCGGCAAGTTTCTCGTGGAGGGCCGGCAGTTCGGCAGGGATGTCGTGTTCACCTACGGTCCACTGGGGTTTGTCATGGGCAAGACCTACTGGGGCGGCCAGTGGGCGAGCCTGATCGGCTGGCATGCGGTGCAGGCCGTGGTGTGTGCGGCCCTGGTCTACTGGCACGGCTACCGCCTGACGGGATATTCCCGGATGTTCTTTTTCCTCTTCTTTTTCCTCTTCGGCCTGACCTACGAGGATGCCTTGCATCAAACCGTCATGGCCTTTGCGGGGTTCGAGCTGATCCGGCGCAGCAATCTCCCCTGGCGCTGGAGTTCGAGCGCATTGCTCGTCTTGCTCGCGACGCTTTCCCTCGTCAAATTCACCAACCTGCTCCTCGGCCTGTTTCTCGTGCTGCTGGCGGGCGGACTGGAACTCTGGGTCAGGCGCCGCTTCACGGCGGTGCGCGTGCCCGCGATTTTTCTGGGTCTGTTTCTCGCCGGATGGATGCTCTGCGGCCAGCACCCGGGGAATATCCCGGCCTACCTCCACAGCTCATGGGAAATCAGCCAGGGATATCAGGATGCCATGGGCGCCTCGTGCCCACCGCTCCAGCTTTACCTGGGGCTGACGGTCGCGGCCCTCCTGGTCGGTTATATTTTGCTCAACCTGGCCACGCAGGCGGATCGCATCCGGGGCACGGCCCTGACGCTGGGTGCCGGGGCTTACCTCTATCTCAACTGGAAGCATGGCTTCATCCGGGCGGATGGGCACCAAGTCGGTTTCTACTTCGCCGCGCTGACCATGATTGTCACCGCGCCGATCCTGCTGGAGACAACCCCGCGTTTCCGACTGCCCAAACAACTGCTGCTTGCCACGGCCGGCCTGCTCGCGGTGTTGAGCCTTGAGCTGGTCCTGCCCGGTCTGGTCCGCGGGATCCTGAGCGCCACGCAGGACGAGGTGGATAAGAACCTCTCCTTCATGCTGGGGAAATCGCATACCCGCGGTCTTTACGACAGCCGCCTCACCACGGAGAAAAACGCCAGCAACCTGATCAAGACCAAGGCCACCGTCGGACGCGCCACGGTTGACGTCCTGGGCTTCGAGCAGGCCGTCGCCATTTTCAACAATCTCAACTACCAGCCCCGTCCGGTCTTCCAGGGTTACTCCGCCTACACGCCCTACCTTTCCCGCCTGAATTACGATTACTACACCTCGGACCGGGCGCCCGAGTATGTCCTCTTCAAGCTGCAGACCATCGACTACCGACTCGCCACCATGGACGATCCCGATGTCCTGCGCCTGCTGGTCCAGCGCTACACCTACCTTTTCACGGAACAGGGCTTCACGCTTTGGAAGCGCAAGCCCGGTCCCGTGGCCGGCGCAGCCCTTGAACCCAAGCCCATCCGTTCGGCCACCGTCCGCTTCGGCCAGAAAATCGACCTGACCGACCTGGTCGACCAAAACATCTGGGTCGAAATCAACTACCGTTTCAGCCTGCTGGGCAAACTGCGCCGCTTCTTATTCCGGCCGCCGCTCGTGCAATTGCGCATCACGGATGAAAAGGGTGTCGAGTCCGTCCACCGCCTGCCCCGGCCCATCGGTGAATCCGGCTTCATGCTCAATCCGGTGATAAGCGATCTCCTCGACTTCATGCGTGCCGCCGGCGGCACGCCCAAACGACACGCCTGCGCCATCACCATCGAAGCCGCCCCGCAGGACCGGGACTGCCTGCAGGACGACATCCGGATCGCCTTCAGCTCCCTGCCCCCCTCCGACGCCGGCCTGAACTACTTCAAGGAGGCCGATCATGCCTTGTTCCATATGTTCATGGATGCGCCCAACAACTATCGGGCGCTCAATCCGCCCAACGAGGACGTGATCGACAAACGCCGCGTGATGATCATGCACGCGCCCAGCGAAATGGTCTTCGACGTGCCTTCCGGCGCCGGGGAACTCAACGGCGCCTATGGGTTCGTCCCGGGGGCCTACTCCAATGGTGGCCGCAGCAACGGGGCCGAATTCTTCATCTACTGGACCGACGGCAACGAGCCCGTGGTCCTGCACCAAAGATACCTTGATCCCATGACGAAGTTGAATGACCGCGGCCTGCAGAAATTCCATGTGAAGCTGCCCAAGAGCACTGGCCGCGTTTTCCTGCAGATCAACCCCGGCCCCAACGGCGAATACGCCTTCGACTGGACAGGCTGGACTGACATCGAATTCAAGTGAGGCTTGCCCGGCCAGTTTCCCGCTGATGCCGCCCCGCCCCGTCAACCGCGGTTGGTTTTGGGCGGCGGCCGCGCTCACCGCCGCCAAACTCTGGCTCACCAGCAGCCAGACCATTTATGCGATTGGCCCGGCCATCCACGATGACCGCCTGTTCGTCGAACTCGCCGCGCGCGTCATCAATGGCGAATGGCTGGGGCCCTACAATCAATTCACCCTGGCCAAGGGCCCGCTGTTCCCGCTGTTCATTGCCGGGACCTTCTGGCTCGGGCTGCCCCTGCTGCTGGCCCAGCAAATCTTCTACGCCGGGGCGTGCGCGGCCGTCACCCGCGCCCTAAGCCCCTGGGTGCGCCCCGGCCCGGCGCAATTCTCCCTCTACATCCTGCTGCTCTGGAACCCCATGAGTTTCGATGCCGGCAACCTGGGCCGGCTCATGCGGCAGAATCTCTACACACCGCTGGCCCTGCTGGTGATCACGGGGCTCGTGCAGCTCTTTGCCCGCCGCCGGGAATCCATCGGCCGGCAGGCCGGACCCGCCGCGCTGTCCGGTCTGGCTTTGGGCGGTTTCTGGCTGACTCGCGAGGAAAGCGTGTGGCTGCTGCCCGCCGTCGGCCTGCTGCTGTTCGGTCTCGCTGCCTCGCTCGGCCGCGAACTCCGCGCGCACTGGCGCCCTCTGTCCGCCAGCCTCGCCATTTTCATCCTGGCGGTGTTGCTGCCGATTCTCGTCATCAGCGCGCTGAACCTGCGCCACTACGGCTGGTTCGGCACGGTCGAGTTCCACTCCCGCGAATTCAAGGCTGCCTACGGCGCACTGACCCGCCTGCAGACGGGCCCGGAACTGCCCCAGGTGCCCGTCACCCGCCAGATGCGCGAGCAGGCGTACGGACTCAGTCCGGAATTCTCGCGACTGCGCCCCTATCTCGAAGGTTTCGTCAGTGATAACTGGTCGGAAAAAGATCTTTTCCCAGCCACCGAACGTCAGATCCGGGGTGGATGGTTCATCTGGGCCTTGCGCGATGCCGTGGCGGCGGCGGGTATCGGCACCGATGCCGGGACCGTCCTGCGATATTACCAGCGCGTCGCCGAAGAACTGAACGCCGCTTGTGATTCTGGGCGCGTGGCCGCCCGACCGCCCCGCTCTGGCTTCCTGCCGCCGCTCCATACCAGCCAGCTCCGGCCGCTGGCCGAGGGGACCCTCGAGTACGGGGCCTTTTTTCTCTGCTTCAAAGGCTTTACGGCCCATTCCCCCGAAAGCCTGGGCGACTATGCCGAGCTGAAACCGTTCCGCAATCTGGTCGGCACGCGCCTCAGCCACGCACCGCGCTCGCCCGAACCGGCGCAGCCCAACCAGTCCGGCCTCGACGCCTGGAAAGTGGAGCTGCTGGAAAAAATTGGCCTGGGCCTGGGGCGCATTTTTGCCTGGCTCGGTCCACTTGTGCTCCTGGTCGGGCTGGTGCGGACTGTCGAATCCGTGATTGATCGCCGCCTCTCCTTTCCCCTCGGACTCGCCGCGGCGTTGCTCGCCGCCTGCGCGGCCTATCTCGGGATCAACGTGCTGGTCCACGTCACCTCCTTCTACAACATGAGCCCGGCCGCGATGGCCTCGGCCTACCCGCTATACCTTGTTGCCCTTGGGGCTATTGTGGCGGATGGGCTGGCCACGTGGAACCGATCCCCAGACACGCCCCCGGTGCCGTCCCGTCCGACGACGCCTTCACGCTGGACTTGGCTGGTACCGGCCGGCACCGCAGTCGTGGTTTTTTCCGCTCGTCTCCGTGAAATCCATCTCTTCGCCAGCGATGTCCCCTACAACGATCAATGGATCATAGAGGCTGAGCAGATCATCGCCCCATGGCTCAACGGCACCCTCAGACCGTGGAACTTCCTTACCCCGCATTTCGAACACCTGCCAGTGTGGACCCGGCTGTTCACATGGTGCCAGGTCGTCCTCACCGGCCGCTGGGATCCCTTGGTGCAGATGACCGTCAACGCTGGTCTGCATGCCCTGTTTATCTGGCTCGCCGCCCGTTGGGTATGGCGGTCACTTGCCCCGCGACCGGCCGGGTTCGTCAGCCTGGTACTTATTCTCGGCGGGGCCCTGCCTCATGCCTGGGAAAACATCTCCTGGGGCTTTCAGTCCCAATTTCCCCTGGCCCTGCTTTTTCTGTTCCTTCATGTCCACGGCAGTTTTGAGCACCAGCCCGGGACCAGGGGCTGGTGGATGGCCCAAGCCGCCGCACTGGCCGGCCTTTTCACCCTGGCGAGCATGTGGCTGGCTCCCTTGGCCGTCATTGCCACCCAGCTTTGGATCGGATTGCGCGACCGGCGCGGCCTGCTGGCACCGCTCGCCGTCGCTGGTCTGGGGATCGGCCTGCTGACCGTTATTATTCTTTGGCAGGCATCAGGCGGGCATTCTTTTGCCCAAAACACCCGATCACCCCTGCTTTTTCTGCACAACGCCCTGCATCTGCTCAGTTGGCCGAGCGGCCTTCCGGGTGCTCTGGTCCTCCTGCATCTGCCCTGGTTAATTCATGCCCTGCGCCTCCGTGGACAGAACGGCACCGCATCCCTTGACCGGATCATCTTTGCCCTCGGGCTCTGGAGCTGCGCCCAGGCCGCTGCGCTCGCCTTTGCCCGTACCGGAGATACGGCAGATTATGTCTCCCGCTACGGTGACTTGCTCTTCATCGGCACCTTAGCCGGTGCCCTTGCCATTACGCGACTGGTGCCGGAGGTGCGCCACGCGCGATCCCTTTTCCTCGCTGGCGGCATTCTCTGGTGCGGAACGGTCACGGTGGGGTTGATTTTTCACAGCACCGAGGGGCATGCCCGGTATTTTCATCAGACCGCCGCCCAGTCCGCCCTGCTGAGACGGAACGCTGTGCAGACCTATTTGCAGCAGGGCGATCGGAGTCTGCTCGAAGCCCCCGGAACTCGCTGGATACTGACGCAAAGTACCGATGTGGTTACCCGGCTGCTTGACCAGCCTGCGTTCCGTGCGCTGCTGCCTGCTTCGATCAATCCTGGTGTCAAATCAGATGTGCTGGGCGCGCTCAATCGCCACCTTCAATCCAACTGGCTCTGGCTGATGCTCGGCGGACTTCTCCTTCTATTCCTTGGCTGGGCTTCGTCTGTCCGGCGCAGTTCAACGGGGCTGGCACCGTCCTTCCCCCCCGCGATGCCAGACCCGTGGCGTGTCAGGATCGCCCTTGCCACCGGTCTGATCTGCACTGCCGGACTTTTCTTTTGGACCAACCCTCTGGCATTTGAGCAAAAATATCGCTGGCGCCAGTTACTCGGTGGCGATCAGGCTTTGACCGGTCTCAACTATGCCTTTGTCACGGTTTCACCCTTTGGCCCCGAGCGCCTGCAAGGGGCGGCGCCACTCCTGCCGGTTGAGTTACGAAATCAATTTTTCGGCACGGCTCCCGCCGGTCCGGAATTCACCGGCACCGTACTCAGCTCCCCTTTTATCCTGAGCAAACCATGGCTGGTGGTACCCTATGCCGGTTACCCCACCAGCCATGGCAATGGTTTGCGCTTGCGTATCGTCGGTGATCACGCGGGCAAGGAGGAGGAGATCGGATGCCCCGGGCCCAATCAGGATGGAATCGCCTATTGGCCGGTCGATGTCCGTGCCCTCGCGGGCCGGCAGGCGCGGCTAGTTCTCTATGATGGCCGCTCCGATACCAACGCGTGGGTGGCGGTCGCTGCACCCATTCCTGCGGATGATCCAGAACTAGCCGGGGCCTTGGCACAGCGCTTGCAGAATGAAACCCATGGTAGTTTGCATGCGTCGCTGGGCATCATTGCCTTGGTTTCCTACCTCGGGGCTTTCGTGGCGTGGTGGAACCGGCGCCGGTGATCCGGGTCGGATTGCTGTCTGCCAAATAAATCCAGTGACGAGGGATAGCGGGTTCGCGGCCCGTGATTGTCATTAACCCATGAAGTGTTACACGAATACTCCATGTCCGAGTTACCGTCCAGCCCCCGGGACTTTGCCAGTCTCTACCGGACCACAGTTGCCCCTTTGCGCCGGCATCTGGCGCGCATCTTGGGCAGCCCGACTGAGGCCCAGGATATCGCGCATGATGCTTATCTGCGCCTCTATCCTGTCCTGGAGAAAAACTCGGCCGAGAAACCCGAAGCCCTGCTTTACACCACGGCCCGCCGGCTCGCCTTCAACCGCCTCAAACGCCGCCGCATCGCTCCTTTCGCCCCCCTGCCGCCCCAGCCCGAGCTCACCGCCTCGACCGCACCCGGTGTCGTCCAGCAGGTCATGGCCCGGCAGGAACTCCAGCAGTTGGAACAGGCCATCGCCCAACTCCCCGAGGGCTGTCGCACCGTTTTGCTGCTCCGTAAGATTCAGCTGCTCTCCCACCAGGAGATCGCCGACCGGCTCGGGATCGCCGTCAGCACCGTCGAAAAACAACACGCCCGCGCGCTCCGCCTGCTCCGGGCCGCTCTCGCGTCCCGGCAACCCGAGGCCCAACCCACCCTTGAATCGGAGGCCCGGTCATGAATTCCGTCCCGCACCATTCCCCCCTCGCCGAGGAACAAGCCTCCCTCTGGGCCGCCCGGCTCGATGGCTCGGTGCTTTCCGCCGCCGATCGCGCGGAGCTCGACACCTGGCTCGAGGCCGATCCCTCCCATCGCGCCCTGCTCTCCTCTTTTTGTCAATTTTCCGCCGACCTCGAACAGCAATTACCGTTGCTTGCAGGGATCAGGGACGAGTGGGTGGAAACCCCAACCGCCACAAAGACTGCTCAACCACTCCCCTGGTTGCGCTGGCCAGCATTGGCCGGTGCAGCGCTGATGGTGGCCGCAGCCTTGGCGGTTATTCTGTGGCAGGGCCAGCCACAGAACCAATTTCAAAACATCACGACCCCGGTCGCCCAGCGTCAGGCCGTCACCTTGGTGGACGGGACCCACGTTGAACTCAACGCGCAGAGCGCCCTCGTCGTGGAGTTTACGGCGGATTCCCGCCGCGTCCGGCTCGCGGGCGGTGAAGCCTTCTTCCGCGTCAGCCAGGATCCGGCCCGGCC
>JANMTJ010000539.1:0-5192 GCA_031390295.1 Oleiharenicola sp. | reverse complement strand
CTACCGGCTCTTTTGGCAGATGAAACCGGTCAAGTCCGGTCTCGCCGAGGGCGACGGGGTTTAGGTGGGGCGGGACCGCTGGGCCCGCCGCTCCGGTTGAACCATTCGGCGCGCCCAGCGGTCGCGCCCTACCCCAGAACGCCTCCAGCTGCGCCACACGCACCGCCCAATCCTCCCCCACATTGCAGGGATGCAGCCCGACGGTGTAATGCACCCGACCCGGGTTCTCCCGTGCCAGATCCCGGTTGAGGGTCCAGTCATCCGTGTCCGTGCCAATGGCCACCATGCTTTCCAATCCGGCCTCGTGCGCCCGTTGCAGCATCGCCGGCAGCTCGCCGCGTCGGGCGAAGGCATCAAGGTGAGTGTGGGTGTCGATGAGTCCCATGGCGTGATGGCGGGGGTCAGGCCGCCGGGCCGGTGAATTCGACAAAATCGCGTCGCACGGTCGCGTCAGCCTGCGTCCGGCAGAGCCAGTAACCCTTGGCTTTCGTGCCGTCGTGGTTGTCCGCCACGCGGCTGCAGCAGGCATTGGTCACGAGCGCATAGGCCCCCCGTGCGACTTCCGTGCGGCCGTGGTGATGGCCGCCCAGCACGAGCCGAAGGTTGTGGTTCACGAAACGCGACAGCACGGCCTCGGCGTTGAGCGGACAGAGAGGGGTGCTGCTCGCCAGCGGGAAATGCGTGGCCAACACCAGTGGTTGCCGCGGGTCCAGTCCGGGCAGCTTCGCATCAAGCCAGGCCAGCGTCGCCGGCTGCACGCTGGTCTGCCCCCATTTCTTGCCGTCTGTGGAATCGATCACGACAAACTGCCAGCCGTGGTGCGCGAAAGTGTAGTTGAGCTGGCCGGGCAACTCGCGGTCAAACAGCGCCGTCGTTTCCTCGCGGTCGTTGTCGTGGTTGCCCGGCGTGGCGAGGAATCGCAGCTCGGCTACCTCCGCCAGCCTCGCGACAGCCGCGAGGCTGGCCGGCGAACCCTTGTGCGCCAGATCGCCCAGCCCGAGGCAAAACTCCACGTCGTCATGGGCCGCGATCTGTCGGAAGAGTGCAGCAAACCACGGGTCGCAGGCCGCCTCGAAGTGGTGAAAGTCGTTCGCCACGGCAAAAGTGAACTCCGCGGCGCGCGCACCGGTCGCTTGCGCGCGCAACGCACCCGGCCAGAGCCCGGCGGCCAGCAGCGCGGCCAACCGACCCATAGCGGCGCGGCGGGTGAATGTAGGACCGGCATGCATATTCATGCGCCCACCGTGACGCTTCCCTCTAGACGCCTCAAGCCACGACTGCGTCAACAGGGAAGCCGGCGCTTTCGCGCCGGCCTCCTGCACACACACACTGACAAATTATTTCGGCTTACCTGGTGCGGACGGTCACATCACCGCCCGAGGAGCGCAGCTTCAGCAGGGGTCCGCCCCCATTCACGGCGCCGACCAGTTTGCTTTTGCCGGTACCACCCTTCTCGATGGTGATCGTGACGCCGGAGGCATTGACGTCGCCACCCGAGGTGCTGGCATCGAGCTGGAAGCCGGCGCCCTTCACCATCTCCACCTCCACGTCGCCACCGCTGGTGCTGAGCAACGTGTCCTGCTTGAGCGCCTCGGTGATGACCGCATGCACGTCGCCGCCCGAGGTCGTCGCGCTGATCAACTGGGCGACGGAATTGATCCGGATGTCGCCACCGCTGGTGGAAACCTCCGTGGGGCCGCCGGCCCGGTCGATCACAATGTTGCCGCCGCTGGTGCCGAGCTTGGCGCGGGCGGTGCCTTCCTTGAGCGAAATATTCCCGCCGGAGGTGCCGGCGTCGAGGTCGCCGTCAATACGGGCGAACTCCAGATCGCCGCCGCTGGTGCGGGCCCGGACATTGCCGTTGAGGCTGGCGACCGCGATGTCGCCGCCGGAGGTGTTGAGGTTCAGGTTGAAATTCTTTGGCACGGTCACGACGAACGAGACGCTCACCGGCGGCCAGTTGCCGAACCAGGTGCCCGGGCCGCGTTTCTCGTATTTGGACTCGGCGGTCACATCGTTGCCCGATTGTTCGAGGGTCAGCGTCAGTTTGGCCAGGATTTCGTCTGCTTCCTGCTCGGTCGAGGCGCGGATCACCTGTTTGACCTGGATATGGACCTCCGGGCTGTCGGAGGTCTTGATCGTGATGTCGCCGCCTTGCGTGGCGGCCTTGAGGTTGCCGCCGGACTGGACGGCGAAGGACTTCTCGACCGTACGGGTGATCTTGGCGGAGAGCGCCAGCGGGGTCGCGAGGGCGACCCCCAGCATAAGGAGACGGGTCAGTGTTTTCATGGAGGTATGTGTCTATGAAAACACGGTTCGGCCGCAAAAGTTACAGCAAATCCGCCGCCCGGCTCAGGCCGCCGGCAGATTGAGCCGCACCTTCATGCGGGCAAGACGCTCCAGCAGGCGCTGGTCGCTCCGGATCGGCCACCAGTCATAGAGAAACACCTCCAGTGGACGCCACATGGCCACCCAGCCCACGATGTGCAACCCAAGCAGCATGAATTCCTTCCAAGGTCCCGAGGTGGCGCGCTGCACCAATTCCCCCAGCCCGAAGCATCCGGCCAGAAACAGCAGGCCGATGAGCATGCTGAACCGTCCCCGCCGCAGCAGCAGGCGCAGTTCCCGGTGCTTCACCTCGCCCCGGCTGACAAAGTAGTGCTGCACGGCTTCCTCCGTGCCGCCCGCCCGGTCCGGCTCCGGCCGCGTGCTGAGGTGGATCACCAGCTCGAGCTCCGCCTTGTGCGGCATTTCCCGGGCCCAGCTCACGATGAATTCCTCCGCATCCGCATCCAGATCCCGGTCGATGAACGGCGAGGGATCCATCGAGTTGAACAACTGCGAGAGCTCCCGCAGCCGCACCTCGATCTGGTTGCTATTCGGGGTGCTCATGTACGGGTCAGGCTATCCGACCAGATTTTTTCGTCAAACCCCACCAACGCCACCCCTGAACCCAGCAGGAACGGTCGTTTCACGAGGCGGCCGTTGCCGGCCAGCAGGGCGAGGGCTTCCGCCTCGGTCAGGCGCGGGAGTTTCTGCGCCAGGCCGAGTGCGCGGTATTCCAGCCCGGAGGTGTTGAACAGCCGGCGCAATTCACCCTTTTGCCCCGCCAGCATGGCCCGCAGTTCCGCCACGCCGGGTGGGGTCTCGCGAATGGGTTTCTCGCGATACGCGATCTGGCGCGCCTCCAGCCACTTCACGGCCGCCCGGCAGGTGCTGCAATTCCGCAGGGTGTAGATCGTGAGGGCGCTCACCGTCCGAGTGTTTCCCGGAGGAACAGTTTCAGGTGCGCCCAGGAGCGCTGGTCGGCGGCGGCATTGTAGGCGATGGGCAGCCCGGTGGTGGCGGCAATCTTGTCCGCCCCCGGGTTGGTGAAGGCATGCACGGCCCCGGCGTAGCTGATGAACTGGTAGTCAAATTTGCCCGCGTTCATGCCCTGGATGAACGCGTCAAGGTCCTCCTTGGTCACGAAAGGATCGACCGCGCCGTGGCAGATGAGAATGCGCGCCTTAGTCCTGGCCGCGGCCTCCGCCGGCACGGCATGGAGTCCGCCGTGGAAACTCACGATGCCGGCCAGGGGTGCGCCGCCGAAGGCCAGTGCCTGCACAGTCGAGCCGCCAAAACAATAGCCGATGGCGGCGACGCTGCGGGCGTCGACCAGGCCGGTGCCCAGCAACTGATCAAGACCGGCCTGGGCCCGCTCCGCCATGAGCGGTTTGCCGTAGAACTGGCTGGCCAGTTCGTTCGCCTTCTTCGGGTCGGTGGTCGTGACCCCGGTCCCATACATGTCCACGGCAAATGCCACGTAACCGAGCTGGGCCACCTGCTCGGCCCGGCCCTTCGCATAGTCGTTCAAGCCCCACCACTCCGGGACCACGAGCACCCCGGGGGCCGGCTTCGTCGCCGTCACCTTGGTGTCGTCATACGCGAGATAACCCTCGAGTTTTACCCCGGCGTGCTCGTAGGCCACGGGTTTGGTGATGATCTTGGCGTTCAGCGCCACCGCCGCGCCCAAGGCGAGGCCCGCAAGGAAAATTCGGGATGGGTTCATGTACGCAGCCTACGCATCGCTGGATGAAAAACAATCGCGGCAATGTGTCATTGCCGCCCCCTTTTGCCTACGTGGACAGACCACCCGCGATGTATTGTCGCAGGGACTCCGCCTCGGCGCGGTGCGCATTGGCCACCCAGCGCGAAACGTCGCCGATGGAGATCAGACCCACCAAGGCGTCATGCTGGATCACGGGGAGATGCCGGCAGCGCCGGTCCGCGAAAATATCCATCACCTGCTGCACGGTCGCTTCGGGTGCGACAGTCAGAACATTCCCCGACATCACCTGGGTGATGGGCGTGGTCTTGGGGTCGAGGCTGGCGGCAATCACGCGCGTCATCACATCCCGCTCGGTGAAGATGCCGGCCAGCTTCTCGCCGTTCATCACCAGGACGGCGCCAACCTTGTGCTGGTTCATTTTGTGGACGGCTTCGATCACCGTCACGCTCGTGGGCACGGTATGCAGCGCCCGGCCTTTGCCTTCCAGCAATGTCGCTATGGAGGTATTCATGGGGTAGTTAGATTGTGCGGACCTTATCGTTTCCGGGCCGCCGCGACAATGCCTATTCCACCCTATTTCCGAAACAGTTGATCCAGGGAACAGAGACTTTTGAGCGGCGCGCCTTTCTTCGTGACGGCCGGCGCCACCGCCCTGGCCGGTACCAACCCAGTCTTTTCGCCCGATGACGACAGTTCGTCGAGCGTCCGTTTCAACCGCACGGCCGACACCGGCTCCGCGGTGCCCAGTTCCTGGGCAAAGAGGCTCACCCGGAACTCCTCCACCAGCCAGCGCAGGTTCTCGATGGCTTCATCGATCAGTGGAGGCGGGGTGCCTTCACCCCGCTTGGCGGACGGGGGCGTCCGCCCTCCAGTCAGTTTCTTCACCGCAACGAAGGGCGCCAGCTCGGCCGCCCGCTGGGCGTCCTTGGCCGCATCGCGCTTCCAGCGGTCGGCCCGGGCCTGCCGGCCGCGGAGATAGCGTGGCAGGTGCCGCACCCGTTCGAACGGCGTCGTCCGCAGAAAATCCGGCGGCAGCAGCGCCGCCAGGTCCTCGGCCAGGCCGGGATACGGTTGCGCGTGGGTCTCCAGCGCGAGTCTCAGCGTGAATATTTCCTTCAGCCAGTCGCCCAGCTTCGGCACC
>JANMTJ010000102.1:0-3390 GCA_031390295.1 Oleiharenicola sp. | reverse complement strand
GGGCTGCTTTGACCTGCCCGCGCATGGCGGACGGATTGTGTTCGTCGGGTTGTTCCAGGGCGACGTCTCGTTCAACGATCCGAACTTCCACCGCCGCGAGCTGACCGTGATGGGCAGCCGCAACGCCTTGCCCGCCACGTTCCGTGAGGTGATCCGCCTTGTCGAGGAGGGTAAGGTGGACACCCGCCCGTGGATCACGCACCGCTTCAAGCTCGCCGAGACCCCTGCAATTTTCCCCAAGGACATCGCCGGCAACCCGACCGTGCTAAAAGCGATGATCGCGGTGGCTTAGAACCGGACCCCTTTCATTTTCGGTCGGTGACGCGACGATTGCGCTGCCGCCTCTTGAAGCTGGAAGAACTCGTTTTCGTTCTCTTCCTCTTCCTGTTCCTGTTCGTGTTCGTGTTCGTGCTCCTGCTCCTGCTCGCGGTGCTACTTCAGGCCGAGACGAGCAAGCCGTTGCCAGAACAGATCGAGGAACCGCACCTTCATTTCTGCCGACAGAAAGCTGTCTCCAATCCGCGCAGGCCAACCGCTGCAGACCTGACCAAATTTGCTTCTCGTCTGTTCGATCAGGGCCGGCGTCAGGCCCAGCCGCTCGGCGGCGAGGTATCGCCAGAAATCATTCGCGTGCAGGTTTGATTTCCGGCCGCGCAGCGGCAGGGCGAGTTCCTCCCGGCTCTTCGGATTGGGAATCGTGGTGTTCAGCAGATCGTATGCCGGGGAGAGTTCCACCTTGTCGCCGCGGGTGATGAGAGACCAGTTTTTGAGGTGCATGTCCTCATTACCCGTGAGAAAGGCGCAGAGCAGGCGTTCAAAGAACTTGATCCGCTCGATCGCGGGGAACGTGCAGAACCGGTCGATGATGTCGATCAGCTGCTCCGTGCTGGACTCATACTTCGTATCGCGGCTGGCCCCGCTCAGCTGCGCAAAATCCTCCACGGGCTGCCGGGCCCAGCCAGCGCGGTCGAAGCGTCGGATGAAATATGAGCGGGTCAGATCCCCGTTGAGCAGCAGCCCTTGCACGGGCACTTCAATGTCCAGGGTGGCCGCCAGCGACATGGTGAGCGCTTCGTTTTCCGGAAGTTCGGCATAGAGCAAATGGGGCGGTTTCACGATGTACCGGCCGCCGTTGTCCACGATCTCCATGCGCCCTTCCCTCACCCGCAGCACGGCGCTCACTTTCGGCTGCATGCCCTGGACAGACATCTTCACGGCCCGCGCCGCCGCCTCGATCAACTGCTCCCGGGTGTAGGGCAGTGGCGCCAAGGACTTGAGCTGCCGGTCGAGCCGGTGCAGCCCCGCCGGCGAATACGGCCCCGCTCCGGCCCAAGGCTCGTTGGTAATGAGGCACCTCATGAAGCTTCCTCGATGCGCAAGGAGCCGACGACATCGCCGCCGACCGCGATCAACTGAGCGAACAGGTCGTTCCGGTCGAGCTTGCGGTGCCGCAGCAAGGCGTCGAGCTGGACGCCCTCTGGCAGCAAGCCTTCGAAGGGGGCGGGAAATCCGGGGAATTCCCACACACGCTGGCTCACCGGCATGGTGAGCGACACCGGCTCGCCGCGATACTCCACTTCGTAGGTGAAGCGGCAGGATCCGTCGTCACGGGCCTCGAGCGATCCGGCGAGTTCCTTCTGCTGAAAAATGCGGGCGAACCTCATGAGGCGGATGGACGGTCAGGGGTGCGGGATAGCGGAGATGCCCCGGTGCTGGTCCCTGCCGCCGCCCGCGCGAGCAACGGGCTGCGCCATTCAACCGTGATGTTCAGCACGCGCAGGATCTTCTGGATCGTGTCCCATTGCACCGACTCCTTTCCGTGCTCCAGATTCCAGACAACGGTCTTGCCCACCCCCGCAAGCTTCGCGAGTTGGGCTTGGGTCAAAGCCGCTTTCTTGCGGTGGCTTTGTATGAGTTGGCTTAAGGTGGTCATTGCTTCTATAGCGGTAATTTAAGACGAAATACTCGCAATTCCAGATAATTAATCACAATATCAAGGAAATATTACTTCCAGGACGATAACTTATTGTGTATTTTGAAATTTCTCGGCGTAGATCGTTGAAATACGAAATTTATTACCGTTTAAACGGTAATATTAAGCTATTCTGTCTGCAAAATCGGTGTACTTGAACGCGGGATGGCCTCAATGCCGTCGGGCAGATGCGGAGTTCGGGGTCAAATGCCCCGCCCCGATTGGCTCACCGGAAAGTCTGTCCTTCCACCGTCAGGCCGGGCCCGTCCGGCCCCCGGCGGCGATTGCGCCAGAGCAGCATCAGGAGGAATCCAATCGCGGCGCCCCCGAGGTGCGCGAAGTGGGCGACGCCGGCGCCGAAAAGGGAAAACCCGGTGACGCCGGAGAGCAGGTCGAGGACGAGCAAGATCGGGATGAAGAACTTCGCCGCGATCGGGACCGGAACAAACATCAGGCCGAGTTTCGCGTTGGGATGGAGCACTCCAAATGCCACCAACACGCCATAAATTGCGCCGGATGCGCCGAGCATCGGACGGGCGTAGATCCCAAAAAGCTCGATGAGCACCGCCTTGACCGCCGGATCCGTCGGCAGCTGGCCGCGCCCGGTCGCCAAGAGGGAGCTGATGGCGGACGGCGTCATCCCCACCGCGACGAGACGAGCGTGGAGTCCACCAAACTCGTGCCAGTTTATCCCCACCTGGATCAGCCCGGCGCCCACGCCGCAGAGAAAATAGAAGAGCAAAAAGCGCGTCGCACCCCACTCCCGCTCCAGGATCGTGCCGAAGGAGACGAGCGCGAACATGTTGAAGAAAATATGGCCGAAATCCGCGTGCAGGAACATGTACGTCACCACCTGCCACACCCCAAAATGGCCGTTGGCCGGAAACCAGAACGCGCCCATGGCGACCAACTGCTCGTGCCCATTCGGCAGCAGAAAACCCGCGGCAAACACCGCGATGTTCACCAGCAACAGGCCAAGTACCGCCCGGGACATACGATTCATGGTGCTAGGGTTGCGATCACGGTGCGATTCGCAACCCCGGAGGCAGGACCTAAGCTTGGTCACCACCAAGCTCTCACCAATCCCGGAGAGTTTGACCATGGATCACACGGATTGGCACGGATGGCTTTGAACTACCCAAACCCTGTTTTTGTTTCTTCATCAGTGCCCAATTAGTGCGCATTAGTGGTGACTCCCGCTTTAAGCCTTTATCCGTGTTGATCGGTGTAATCCGTGGTTAAAAAACCTGCCAACTTCCGAACTCGTGTCCGGCGGGGCGCCAGTCGTTCGTTGACATATAAACCCGAAAAACCGGAGAACCAACCATGCGAAAGATCATCGCCATCACCCAGGTCACGCTGGACGGCGTCATGCAGGCGCCCGGCGGCCCCGAGGAGGATCCGAGCAACGGGTTCAC
>JANMTJ010000101.1:0-21311 GCA_031390295.1 Oleiharenicola sp. | reverse complement strand
CGCCGGACCAGGCCCAGCTGGCTACACGCGACAAAACCAAACCGGCGCCCAGGCAGAACGGCGCCAGGAACTGGATGGTGTAATGATCAAAGTTGCGGCCGCTGGAAGCGGCGCCGACCAGGCCGGTCAGCGACCACACCGCAAGGAACAGCAGGCCGGGATTGGTCGCTGCTTCGCCGGGCGTGGGGCTGCGCTGGGGCAGCCGGTGGAGCGCGGCCAGCGCACCGCCCGCCCAGAGCAGGAGGAGCAGCGGCTGCGCGGCGCCGATCAGCTGGAAGGGCCCCGCCAGCGCACCCACGCGATCGGCGGTGGTGATCTCCGGGCCGTAATAGCTGAGATTGTAGGTCCAGGCGTAGAATATCCCGTCACGCAGCGCGCCGTGCGCGGCGAAATAGGCCACGGTGAACAACACCGGCGCGAGCCAGCCCGCCGCCAGGGCGGCCAGTTGGAACACCACCGCGCGGCGGGGCTGCGCCTGCCGCCAGCCGGCGTAGACCAACGCGGCGACCGGCGCGGCCAGATCGAGGAGGGCGGGTTGCTTGGAGAGAAAAGCACAGGCGGACAGCAGGCCGGCGGCAAAAAGGCGGCGCGCCGACAGCGGCGAGCCGCCGGTCAGGAAGACCGCGGCCGCCGCCGAGGAGAAGAAGGCGACAAACCACTCCGTGTTTGCCGCGTAGGCGTCGCCCGGGGAGAAGGCGCTGCAGGACAGCAAGGCGTAAAGCACCGCGGCGGCCGCCCCGGCCGCCGGGTTGCGCAGGCGACGGCCGGCGAGAAACAGGAGAAAAGCGGTGGCGGCAATGAGCCCGGCGACGACGCAACGGACGGCCCAAAGGTTGTTTTCGCCGGCCACGGCGAACACGGCGGCCACGGCATAGTAGGTGAGCGGGTGGCGGATATCGATGGTGTCGCGGTAGAACACGCCGCCGTCGAGGATCGTGCGGGCGGCGGCGGCATGGATGGACTCGTCGACATTCCAGAGACTGAATCCAAACGTCGGCCATCTCAGCCAGAGCACGAGGGCGGTCAAACCAAGGACCAGCAACAACGGACTCAACCGGTGGTGCGCACTGGGATGGCGTGGGGTCATGAAGGATGCAACATGAACACTGATCGACCCCGGCGCGTCGAGTTCCTATTGCCGGCCAAGGCCGGTGCTTTCCGCGCCGGAGGAAAGAGCGCAGCACGCAAAAGTTTTCAAAATCCCAGGCAAAATCCCCGCCAGCCGGCAGAAAACAGATCATACTTGCCTGGGCAGGCGAGCGTTGTTTCCTCATCATTCCATGCAAAGCAGCCGCACCGCCGGCGGAGCAAAAGTGAGGGGGCAATCATGGACCATCATTGCATTCGTCACAATCCTTGCCCTGGCACCATGGTGGAGAAATCACACCTATCTGCGGGATTTCTATGATTATGGATTGGTGATGGCGGGGGTTGGCCGCATCGGGGCCGGGGAACGTCCCTATGTCGATTTTCTGACGCCGATCCAGACCGGCACTTTCCTGTTCAATGGTTGGGCGGAAAAACTGGCCGGCGGGACCTACCAGGCAATGACCTGGGGGGCGGCGTTGCTGGTGGTGCTGAGTTTACCGCTGCTGGCGGGAGTTTTATCGCGGCGGTGGTCCGTTGGTCCGGCCGTCGCCGTGGCCGGTGCGGTGGTGTGCATGACCGTGGCCCAGCACACGATCATCTGGCACAATTGTGTGGGTGCGATCTGCCTTGCAGTCGCGACCTGTACAGCGGCGGTTTCCCCGGTGATCCGCCGGTCGCAGTGGGGGTGGCACTTGCTGACTGCGGGGGCCCTCATGATCGGCGGGATCAATAAATTAAACGCCCATTTGATCGCCCTTTGTGGTGTGCTGGCCTGGGCGCTGCTCAGTGGCTTTACCCGCAGATCCGAATGGCCGCGGGTCCTTGCCACCGCCCTTTTCGTCCTGATTTGCGCGGTGGTTCTTCCGGTGGGCTTCGAGCTGTGTTGGACGCAGGCTTCGCTGCCTGCTTGGTGGAATAATGTCGTGGTTTTGCCCTTCGGCAGCCGAGTTTCAGATTTCACCGCTATCCGGAATTGGGATTTTTATTTTTCCATCCACCACGATTATTATGGATCGCTGGTGGTGCCTCAATTGGGCGCACTGGGGGTGTTCGTCACGGCCACTTTCGCCGTGGCGGGGATCCGCACCTTCGGCCTTCGGCAGTGCGGGTGGGTGGTCGCCGCCGCGCTGTTTGCCGCCGCTTCGGGGGCGGGCCTGCTCGCAACCAATTACGAAATCGCCTACGTGGCGATGGGAGCCTGGTTTGCATTGGTTGCGGCGCTCTGGCTGGGTTTTGGGCTGCCCGGTGAGGGCCGGCTTTTTTATGGGGGCCTGATCGTTCCCGCGGTGATGGTCGGGGCCATCGCCTGGCAATCGGCGTGGCGCGGACAGCGGTCACAATTTGGCTATTCGTTGGCTGCGCGCACCAATTATGTGGCGGGGGAGACGATCGCGCCGGATTTCGGTTATTTACAGGGAACCTACGTGCCGCCGGAGATGGGGGCTTCCATGGCCAGCGCAGCGAGCTGGCGCACCAGTCTCCCGGTGGAGACGAAGGCCGCCGTATTTTACGGACCTGGTTTGGAATGGTTGGAGCGTCCGTGGCCCACGTTGAAACTGCCAGGCATGCCGCTGTGGATGCATGGGGGCACAAGCTATGGCGTTGGCGAGGAAGTCAGGTTGCTTGAGGCGCTTTCGGGCCCGCAGGGTTACCGCCATATCCTGGTGTCGGAGGCAAGGGATCATTGGGGGGCGCTCATCACTCCCGGGCTGTTCAACAAGTATGCAAAGCATAAGTTCGGTCCGATCTGGTTTCGGTATGATCGATTGCCGACGGGGATTGTGTCGGGCCGGCCGCTCGAGTTCTTGTTCGCTTTTGGCGGTAACGTTGATTCCACCCAGCTTACATCGACGATGGAGATGAAGACCCTGGTTGATGGCCGCAGCTTCATCGGAGTGGCACAGGGCTCGGGAGAAATGCTGCTCACCGCCCCGAGCAACCGGGCCAAAGGTGAGGCAGTGGTTCGCCGCGTCCCCGGGCAAGCTTCCATTCCTGCCGCCGCCGTGCATTTCGAGGTGTTTTCCGTGGCGGACGGGAATTATTATCCCCGCTGGTCCGCCGATGTGTCGCTGCCCGATGACCAAGGAGAAATCATTGTGCCCTTCCCCGTGGATTGCGGCAGTTCACCGTTGCGTTTTCTGGTGACGATTCCGCCCGAGCTGACGGGGAGTGTGGTGGCGGGCTGGCGAGGCCTGACCCTGCTGCATTCCCTGGACGGCCCGGAGGAGCCGTCCAGGTTGCATCCGGAGGCGGTCGATGCGGTGCTGGCGGGTGCCGCCATGCGCGAGGCGCTCCTGCCACCCGGATGGAATCCATCGAAGGTCTTTGTGCGCAACGGTCGGGTGGGCCCCCGCGGATTGGAGCTTTTGCCTGGCGGGGAGATCTGGATCCGGCTCGCAGGATTCTACACCGAAATCACCGGCGTCGCGTCTGTGGCCGAAGCGGTTCGATTGCCGGCCGATCCAGTCGTTCGGGTGCTCTACCGCAAGGGAGCCAAGCTGGATGTGCAGGCGCAGTCGGCGCTTCGCGATCCGGATCGCAGCTTTAACTTCCACGCCTGGTCAGCCGAGGCCGATGGGTGGCTGGTCATCATGACCGAGCCGAACTTATCCACCCCGCCGGTTGCCATCAGGCTGACCTCGGCCAAGGCGGCGCCCTGAGTTGTCGGCCCAGGCCAGGTCGATCAGCGATACTCGATGTCACCCCAGCAGGTCCAGTCCTTGGACATGTTCGGGCCGGGACTGATGCGAAGGGCCAGCTTGGACCGCGCGCTGCGGGCGGGCAGGTCGAATTTGAATTGCTGGAGCCCGCGGTCGCCAGGTCTGGCGACGGGATCCAGAGTGCGGCTGGCCAGAATCGTGACAGTCTCCTCATCAACCAATTCGACCGAAAAGGTTGCGCCATCCGTCCTGACATCCCCGGGGGCATAGGCCCCTTCCTCGAAACCAAACTGCACCAGACCCCGGGTTGCTTCCGGGGGGATCTCATTGACAAGGGTGCTGGGGGCATGCGCAAAGGTGACTTTCAGGCCGGCGAGGTATTTTTCACTGAAGGTGAACGGGCTGGAAGCCTTGGTCAGGTCGTAACGCGTCGAGTTCGGCCTTTTTTTGAAGACCGTGAATCGGGCATCGAACTTGAGATAAGGCAGACCCAGCAAATCCAGACGGTCTAATTGCTCCGCGACGGAGAATTCCTGCACGACTTCGTACGATTCGGTCATCAGGGCATAGTTTTCATTGGCCAGTTTGTGCTTTTCCTGGGGGCGAAGCACCAGCCAGTTGGGTTGTAACCGGGCAATGATCCGGGTCCAGAGGTTCTCCTCTTTAATTCGGGTCGCCACCATTTCACGGGAGGACATGCCCGGAAAGTCATAGGTCTTCAGGCCGGAGAAATAACCGATATAGCCCAGCGGTTCCATGAAAACGGTGTCACCCGGCTCGGCGTGGTCCCGCAGCCATACGCCGATTTTCCGGCGGTTGCCATCCTCCACGTATTTCTGCTGGGCGGCAAACAGCCGGGCGGAATGCCAGGTGGCCCAGCCGGTCCCAGTCAGCAGCAGCAGGACGACAACGGTGGCGAAACCCCGGATTTGCCGGGGCCGGAGGCTGGCGGAGCTGGCCGATTGCCACTGTCCGGCTACATCCAACACGTGGGCCAGCAGGCTGCCCAGACAAAAGATGGCGAGCAGGGTGGTGGTGGGGAGATACCACGGGAAGGGAAAATACGGATAATAGGACAGGTAGGCATGCGCCCCGAAAAAAGCGAAGGAAGCGGCGCGGGTCTCAACCCGAAGAAAGGGGACCAACCACAGCAGCGAGCAGACGGCGGCCAGGCCTCGCGCGAACTGAATGACGTAATCCGGCCATCCCCCCATCATGAAGTAGGCGGGCAGAAAGGTGCCCTCCATGGAGCCGGTGCCGCCCCAGGCCGTGAAGGGCAGATGAAGCATTGTCTTGACCAAACCGGCCGCGGTGCGTGGTTCGCCGATCCCGCTCTTCGCGATGATCGTGTGTGGCACCGGTGTCCCATAGTAACCCCAAGCGAACAGCAACCAGGGCAAATAGAGCGCAGTCGTCACCAGTCCGGCCCGCAGAAACAGCCCGAGCATTTTGCCGCGGGTGACGCCGGTTCGCGCCGGTTCGTTGAAGAGCCAGAAACCCGCGGCAACGAGGCCGATGTAGACAAAGCTGTCCGGCCGGGTCCACATCAGGCCGGCCCACGCGGCACCGAGATGGAGCCACGCCTTTTGGGGGCATGCCAAATGGGCCCACAGGGCATAGGTCAGGAACAGCACCAGAAAGGCGGTCTCCATGCCGTTGATCGAGAAATCGACGGTCTTGGAGTCCATGGCCAGCCACCCTATGATCAGAAAGGCGGACAATCGGGCGTAATTTTTCTCCCGGGCGATGGATAGAAGTAGCAGGGCTGCGCCGCAGAGAGCCGCGCATGACATGAGGCGGAAAATCCAAAGTGCTCCGGCGTCGGAACTGTTTAAGGTCAGCAGGTAGGAAACGGCCGGGAGCAGCACGCCGAGTGGCGAGGTGAAGGTATGCAACCTGTCGCCGTGGTTGAAAACCAGTCCGTGACCAGTCGCCAGATTCTTGCTGGAACGAAAGGTGATGTAGTAGTCCTCCCAAGCGTGGTCCGTATAGAGGGCAAAACCCAGCGCAATGGCGGTCACCAACAATATGACCAGAAGGGAGGTGGTTTTCGGCTGATTCATGGGCAGGATGCGGCGCAGAAAGTAGGGGTACGCCGGCTTTGGCGGCAAGCCCGCAGGAATGTCCCCAACGGGGCTAGGGAGACAGGACTTAGAGAAAATGACAATCGGTCGGCCCGTGGCCGCTATCCGTGGGTCAGCACGGCTGCGCGGGCCAGTTCGACATGAACGGGCAGCACCTTGCGGTGGTCATAGCAGCGGAGGGCCTTGGAATACGCGGTCGGGGTGAGGGATTTTCCGCTGCGCTCCTTGGCGAGGCAGGTCCACATCATGCGGGACAGGGCGAGGTGGTCGCCGGGCGGCACGAGATAGCCCTGCTGCCGCTGACCGATCATCTCGACAATACCGTGCACATCCGTCGTGACGATCGGCGTGCGAAACGCCATCGCCTCCATCACGACCCGGGGGAAGGATTCCTCGTAGCTGGTGCAGACGAACTGGTCCGCCGCGACAAAGAAGTCGAACACCTCCCGCGTTTCCGGCACGAGAGTGACGTTGGGCAGGGCGAGTCGCGCCAGGTCGCGTTGCAGCAGGTCGAGGTAGATGCCGGGCCGCGCCCCGACCAGCACGAAGCGGAATTTACCCCGGTGGCCCTGCCGGTTGAAGTGCTCGATCGCGCGGAGGAAGATGTGCTGGCCCTTGCGTTCGCAGACTGTGCCGATGTTGGCGATCACGGTCTCGTCGTCGGCAAACCCGTGCTTGCGGCGCAGGGCTGTCCGCGGGTGGCCGGTCCGGAAGGCCTCGATGTCGTCGAGCCGGATCCAGCTGGGCACGAGGCGGAAATTGCCGCGCACGTTGAGGTCCTCGTAGTAGGCCCGGGTGGCCGTGCACAGGAAGAGGGCGTGGGTGGCATCCTGAAACGCCTGCGCGACGAGCCGGTGCAGCGACAGCTCGAGCTTCTGCTCGAAGAAACGGAAGAGGGTGGAGCTTTCGTGGATGTAGAACAGCGAGGGCTTGCCGGCGCGGGCGGCGAGCGGGATGCCCCAGAAGCTGACCAGCGTGTTGCACACCACGAGGTCGATGTGATCCCAGTCCAACCCGTGCGACAGCTCGATGAGCCGGTGGTGAAACGTGTCCTCGTCCGGCGAACTGTAGAGCGGGGCGGAGTCAACCAGTGTGATGCGGGCGCCGAGCGCCTCGAACGCGCCGCGCAATGGGCCGTCCTGCGCGGCGAGCACCTCCAGGGTGAAGCCGGCCTCGCGCGCCATCCAGGTCGCATATTCCAGCAGGAAAAGCGGCGCGCCCTCCAGGTTGAGGTTGTGCGTGAGCAGCAGCAGCCGGAGCTTGCCCGCGCGCGCGGTTCGGGCGGGTGCACTGGACGTGCAGCGCAGGCGGTTGCCCGCGAGGCCGAGGTGTACGCTGAGGTACGGGTCGCGGTAGGCCGGGTAGCGCCGCACGAACGCAATGTGCTCGGCGTCGTCGAAGGTGACGCCGCGGGTCGCGCTGCCCCAATGCATCAGCTGGGCCTGCGGGGTGTAGATCACGCGGTGCCCCGCCGTGCGCACCCGCAGGCAGTAGTCCACGTCGTTGTACGCGACACCAAAGTCCTTTTCGTCAAAGCCGCCGAGCTCGCGGTAGAGGGTCGTGCGGGTGAGCAGGCAGGCCCCGGTGACGGCCGAGACCTCGCGGGCCACCGCGTGCCATTCGAGCGGCACCTCGCGGGGCTCGACCTTGGCGAAGGGCGTGTCGGCGAGCCCGCCGTGCGGCCCGATGATGATGCCCGTGTGGTTGAGCGTCTTGTCGGGATTGAGGAGCCGGGCCCCGACCACGCCGACATCCGGCTGCAGAAACCAGGTGACCATCTCCTCCAGCCAGCCGGGCTCGAGGGCGTTCACGTCGTTGTTCAGGTGGAGTACCAGCGGCGTATCGAGGTGGGGCAGCGCGAGGTTGACCAGATGCGAGTAGTTGAACGGGGCGTTGCGGTCCACCGGGCGCACCACGACGCAGCGGAGATCGGGACGCTGGGTGATGGCCTCGAGGTAGCGCACGGCGTCGGCGTCGCGCGAATGGTCGTCCACGATGACGAGCTTGGCGTGACGCCAGTCCACCGTCTCCTCCAGCAGCTCGACGCATTCCTGCAGCAGGTGCAACCGGTCGCGGGTGGGGATGACGACCGTGACGGGCAGCCGGGCCAGGATGCCGGGCTCGGCGCGAAACTGGTGGAAACGGATCTGCCGGTGATGCCCGGCCTCGGGCAAGAACGGGGCGGTGCTGCGTCCGCGGCGTTGCGCGGCTTCGGCCAGGGCGCGACGCGCCTCCTCCACCGAGGGATCGGACGGGGCGGTTTCACGCGCCACCGAGGTCCGGGCGTGGTGGCAGACCAACGGCAGGTGCGCGACTTGCCCGGCGCGCAACCGGTCGCCCAACCGCAACAGCAGATCAAACCAGGGCAGAAGCGGGTAGCCGTCCCGGAACGAGCCGAGCTCGACCAACCGGTCCTGGCGGACGATGCTGAGCTGGCCCGGAAACAAACCGGAATCGGCGAGGGCGGGGCTCCACTCGGGTTTGAAGCTTGGTTCAGAGCGTGCGCCAGAATCGTCCATCCGGTCTTCGTCGGTATAGACCAGCTCCAAGGTGGGATTGCCCGCGAGGGTCTCCGCGATCTCGGCCAGGGCATCCGGACTCAGGCGGGAATGTCCGGGGAGCAGGGTTAGGTACGAGCCGCGTGCGGCATGGGCGGCGGTGTTCAGGCCCTTGATGAAATCCCGGGGTGAATCCGCGGGTTGCGACTTCAGGCGTTTGTCGCCCGTCGGGGCCGCCGCGCCCACGAAGCACGCCTCCCAGTGCGGATAAATCTGCCCGCCGAGGGACTCCGCCAGCTCGCGCAGGTGGGTCGCCGTGCAGCCGCGGGTATCGACCAGCAGCAGGAATTTCGGTCGGCCGGGGCCTGTCTTGCCGGCCGCCGTCTCCAGCAACTGTCGCAGCCGGGGGGTCAGGGTGTTCGCGCGCTGCCAAGCCAGGTAGGGGGTCTCACTGGCTTGTTGCAGATGCGCGAGAGTGGTCGGGGCGAAGCGGCGGAACAGTCCATAGGCGTGGCGGCATTCCCGCCAGTAATCGCCCAGCTTGCCGAGCCGGATGCCCTCGGCGCGACAGGCGGAGGCAAAAGTCCGGGCGACTTCCAGGAAAGTGGCGCGGCTGAACTCCGGCAGCGGCCGCTCCATCTGCACGCAGCCCCGCTGGTAGAAGCGACGGACAAAGACCAGGTGGCGCGTGCCGTCCTCCAGGTCGGCGAAAATCTTCAGGCAGACCGGGTCGCCGGCCTGCTCGTCGATGTCCACCATGCCGAAGTATTGCGAGCGGGCGGCATAGGGATGATCGGGAAACATCTGGCCGGCCTCGGCGCGCTCGCGGTTGCCGTAGTCCATCTCGTTTTCCGCGAGCGGATGCGTCGAGGCGACGAGCCGGCGGATGCGCTGCTCCCGGTGGATGATCCAGCCCTCGACATTCAGCTTGCCGAACTGCGAGCCGCCGGTGAGCAGCGGTTTCTCCAGCGCGCCAAAAAAGGGCGGGTTGGGCAGCGTCTCCAACGGCACGACGGCGGACTCGATGGCGAGCCGGCGCGCCAGCGGCACAACATCGGCGGCGGGGTCGGCGCGGCGGGCCTGCAGGAGCTTGCGCAACTGGTCGGGCACGACCCCGGGGTTGAGCTGACCGCCGGGCTTGGGGCCAGCCTTGACCTGGATCGGAGTGCGCCAGATTTCCACCCAGCGGCCGCCGGCATCGAGCAATTCCAGCCGCAGTTCTGTCGCGCCAAGTGGCGGGCGCACTTGCAGGGAAAAGCCCGCGTGCGGCAGGCCGGTTGAACCGCGGTGTTTTTGCTCTATGCCCGGCCGGGGCAGACCAAGGATGCCGAGGTGGGGCACGCCGCCGATGATCGCCCGGATATCGCTGAAGATTGCCCCCGTCTTGGACAGAAACCAGCCGCTGATCCAGGTCGGTTCACCCGAAAAAACCCACGCGGTGGGTAGCTCGACGTCAAATAGGTAGGAGTCGTTTTCGTTCACGCGGCAGTCGTTGAACCAAGGCAGAGCACGCGCTGCGGCGCAAGCCCTCAGCCACGCCGGGCGGCGACGGTTTCCAGCAAGCGCTCCCACCGGGCCAGCAGGACGGTCGGGTCGTGCCGGGCGCGGAACACAGGGGCAATGGCGATGGCCTCACGCTGGAATGAAGCCGGGAGCGCCTCCCAGGCCAGCAGGGCGTGGGCGGGAGCGAGCGGGTTGGCCTCATCCACGAGTGGAACGCGGGTGTCCCGAAAAATCTCCTCGGTGATGGCGAGCCTCGGCGCCACGACGGGAATTCCCGCCGCGACGGCGTCAATCACGGGACGAAGAGGTCCGCGTCCGAACAAGGGGCCAAGACAGAGCGCGAGTCCATCCACTGACCAATCCTCGGTGTGCTGCATGGCCGGGAAGTTAAAGGTGTCATCATGTCGGGCGAGACGTTCCTGATCGATCTGGCCGGCCGGGCCCTGGTGGAAAGTCCAGCGCACCGCAGTGTCCGGGTGGTGGCGCGCCAGCCAGTCGGCCGTGCGCAACGAAGCGAGGGCGATACGTGATCCACCGCTCGGAGCGACCGGGGCCAGGTTCGGGGTGTGCCAGTGCGCGATGATCTCGGCGGGACAGACACCGATCCGGGCGTGTTGCGCTGAGGCGGAACTCTCGGACGCAAAGCACACGGCGGCGGCCTCGCGCCAGCTCTCCCGCAGCAGGGTTTGCACGGCGGGGATGGCCGTGGCGTCGGGCTCCATCGGCTCGTGGGCGGTGCAGTCGAACAGCACGGGGATTTTCTGCCGGTGGGCGAGGGTGATGGCCCAGCCGCAGACCGGATCGAACACCGCGACGGCATCGAGGTGGCCCCACCAGATTCGCCGCTGGAGATCCGTCAGCGCGCGTTCCATCGTGGCCGCATCGCTCGCGACGAACAGCGGGCCGGGATTCACCACGAGGGACTCGGTCCCGGCCTGCTCAAAATCCCGGCGTAACGGGCCGTCCTCCGCGCTGACGACGCGCGCCGCCCAGCGATGGGAGGAAATCAGGTGCCGCGCCAGATCCAGGGCACGCAGCGTGGCGTCGTTGGGCAGCAGACTGCGCAGCACCAGCAGCAGGCGGCGGGGCCGGCCCGAGGGGAGTTCAGGCAAATCGCGCGGCACAACGGCCGGATAGCCAAGCTCTGCCGCTGTGGAGAACTTGTAACGTATTACGTTACAAGTTTCCGGTGGCGCAAGGGGAGCGGAGGTGATCCGTTGCGCAAAGCACAGATGGACGGAGCCGTCGGGCGACACCGCATAGACGCGCAGACAGGCGGGATGAATGAGCGTGGCGGGCCAGTCCACTTCGCCGCGCAAACGGGCATGCCTCGCGCCGGCGTGCTGCGGGACCTTCACTGCCAGGGCCTCGTCGGTCAGGCTGTGGTCGAGGTGGTTGAAGACCAGCGTGTCGGTCGTCGTGAGGACGGAAACGAGCGGCTTGGTCTCGTCGAGCAGCCAGCCAAAGACTGGCGCCCGGCCACGCGCGATCATGGGGGTGGGGCCGGGGTCGTCGAGATGACCATGGAACGGGTGATGGGCGTCCCGCACGGTCCACGTGCCGCCGGCGTGGTTCTCCAGCCGGCCCTCGATGCGCGGTGGGGGCGTGCCGTCTGGTGCGACGGTCAGCGCGATGGATTGCAGTTCATGCCAGCCGCCATGGGCGTCCATGACCTCGAGCGTGAGTGTCACCGGGCCGTCGGGCACCGGCACGCCGAGGATGAATTCGGCGGGCAGCCATGGACGGGTTGACTGGAAATGCGCGGCGAGGTCGGTGCGCGGCAGGCCGAGCACGCCGAGGTGGGTCCGGCCGCCGTGCCGGGCGCGCAGGTCGATGCAATCCTGGCCGGGTTTGCCTACCACCCAACCGCGCAGCCACACCACCGGACCGGCGAGCCGCGCACCGGGGACGGGCCATTCGAGATTATGATAACTTCGGGCGGATTCCTGCATGGTCAGGCGCGCTGTTCGGCGGCGGCCCGGGCCAGCCGGGCGTGCCGGGGCAGCGAGGAGCTCTCACGGTATTTGCGCAGGATCGAGGCGCGGGCCTTCTCGGGGCGGCTTCGGTCGCCGGAGAAATGCGCCGTGAGGGCGAGCTTGATCGCCTCGGCGAGCCGGTAGCGGTCGCCGGGCGGTGTCAGCCAGGCCTCGTCGGCCTCGATCATCTCGGCGATGCCGTTGACGTTGGTTGAGACGATCAGCCGGCGGAAGGCCGCCGACTCCAGCAGGACGCGCGGGAAGGATTCCTCGAAGCTCGTGCACACAAAAACGTCGGCCAGCTGGTAGAAATCAAATATCTCGCCGGTCTCGGCGACGAAGAGTGCGAGTTCGCCCAAACCGAGGCGGGCGATCTCCTCCTTGAGGGTCTCGAGGAAGAGGCCGGGCCGGGCCCCCACCATCACGAATTGGATTTTCTTCCCCGGGTACGTGAAGCCCAGTTCGCTTTTCAGCAGGTCGAGGGCCTGGATGAACACGTGCTGGCCCTTGCGCTCGCACACGGAGCCGATGTTGACGACGAGGACCGCCGCGGGATCCAACCCGTGCTTGCGCCGCAGGTCGGCGGCGGTGTGCGCCGCGGTGAAGGCATCCACCCGGGTGGCGTCCACCCAGCTGGGCAGCAGGGCGAAGTTTCCGCGGTCCCCAAGGCAGGCGAAGACGCGGCGCGACGAATCCGCGGTGAACACGACGCGAGTCGCGATCCGGAAGGCCTCCTCGACCAGCGGGAACAGGGCCGGCGCGAGCAGAGGCTCGAAGAAACGCCGGATGGCGGCGCTTTCGTGCACGTAGAGCAGGGTGGGCTTGCCGGCCTGCTTGGCCGCATGGATGGCCCAGAACGACACCATGGTGTTGGCGATCACCAGGTCGGTGCCGCTCCACGGCAGCGAGGATGTCGCGGCGGCCAGGGCGGTGTTGAATACCCCGGGCGACTTGGCGCGCAGCGCGGGGTTGAGATCAATCACCTCCACCGGCATGCCCGCCTTGACGAAGACGTCGCGCATCGGGCCGTCCTGTGGCGAGACGACGCGCACGGTGGTGCCGGGCTGTTGGGCGAGATGACGGGCCAGCTCAAAGATGAACCAGGGCGCACCCTCGAAGTTGAGGTTGTGCGTGACAACGAGGATGCGCAGCGGGCTTGAGTCCTCCTTCACGGGGGAGATCTCGGGCGCGAGCCGCATGCGGCCGGATTTGACGGGGGCCTCGGCGGCGTAGGCGGACCAGGCCGTCGCGAGGGCCGGCTTCAACGCGGTCCAGTCGCCCAGCGGCAGGCCGTGGCGTTGGGCGGAGCCGCGCAGGGCCCACGCCGCCCGGGCGAAGTTCAGGCGCGAAAGCACCGGCAGCGCGGTGTCTGCGCCGGCGATGACCCGCGGGGTGAAGCGCTGGGCGAATACGAGGTGTTTCTCGCCGTTGTCGAGCTCAGCAAAAACCTTGAGCAGGGCCGGTACGGTGGTGCCGGCGGGCAGATCGACGTGCCCGACAAACGCGGAAGTCCCGCGCCCGGGCAGATCGGCGAAGACACCGTCCACATCGGTGCGCTTCAGGCCATACAGGAGCGCGCCTTCCTGCAGCGGATCCACCATGGCGGTGACCCGGGTGATCTTATTTTGCCGGTGCGCCAGCCAGCCGGTCATGGAAAGCCGGCCGAAGCGGATCCAGCCCGATTCGCGCGGCTCTTCCAGCGCGCCATGAAAGGGCGGATTGGGTAGCGAGTTCAGTGGTTCACCGAGCGTGCCCGAGACGACCTCGTCGGCCAGGGCGGCCAGCGGCACGGCGGGTCGCTGGCGGTGGAGGCGGAGCAGCGGGCAGAGCAGATCCGGCAACAGGGCAGGAAAACTTTTTGGCGGCGGGCAGACGGCTGCGCCCCCGGCCACGCTGATGCTGGTGCGGAAAATCTCCGTCCACTGGTTGGTCTGGTCCCGGACCTCCACCCGGAGCAGACGGGCGCCGGCATGGGGTTCAAGCAGCACGGTGAAGCCGAGGTAGGGTGGACCGGACCGGTGCAAAAACCGTTCATCAAGCCCCGGCTTGGGCAGACCCCAGATGGCGAGAAAAGGCCGGCCGTCGATCCAGACCCGGAGGTCCGTGACCAGCCGGTTTTGAGGAGACCACAGCCAGCCGGCGAGCCACGATGGGCGGGCCGGGAACCGCCAGTCGACCGGCCGCACCTCAATCTCGAACTGCCAGTGTGGGGTCTCGATCATTTGACCGCCAGGTGGTTTGGAAGATATGCAAAGCCGGGCATGTAGGTGCGTTGAAATTGTGAGGCCAGCCGGTCAGGTCAACCCTTGGCTCAAGACACAGGGCTTGCTTGGGCTGGGTGGAGCAGTTTGCTCGCGGAGTGAAATTTTCCCCATTTCGGATCCGACTATTCCTGCTGGTGATGCTGGTCGCCCTCGGCTGGGCGGCGTTCACCCAGCATGTATGGGAGGATTATTTCATCACTTACCGGGCGTCCAAGAATCTCGCGACCGGGCAGGGGTTGACGTTCACGGCGGGGGAGCGGGTGCATACGTTCACCTCACCGCTCGGGGTGCTGTTGCCCGCGTTCGCGAGCCTGCTGACCGGCAACAGTTCGGACGTGGCGGCGCTCTGGATTTTCCGGGTTATGGCGGCCGCCGCGCTGGCCGGAGCGGTGAGTCTGGTGGTGGCGGCGGTGCGCCAGGGGGCGTGGGCCGGGGGCAGGGCGGCCGGCCTGGTCGCGGCGCTGCTGCTCACAGACGCGAAGATCATTGATTTCACGATCAATGGCATGGAGACACCGTTCCTGCTGTTATTCATGGCTTGGACAATCTGGGCGTTGTTTACGGCACCGGCGCGCGAATGGATGCATCACGGCCTGGCTTGGGCCGGCCTGATGTGGACCCGGCCCGATGCCTTTGTCTACATCGGGGCGCTGGCCGTGGCCGCGCTGGTGTTCCGGCCGGTGACGGGTCCGTGGGGGAAGCGCTGGGCCACGCTCGGGTTATTTTTCCGGGCCGGGCTGCTGACTTCGGTGCTCTACGCGCCGTGGCTGCTGTGGGCGTGGCAATACTATGGAACCCCGCTGCCGCATACGATCATTGCCAAGGGCCTGTTCCTGCCCAAGGCGACGCCGGGGCTGCTGCTGGAGTGGCTGACCACATTTCCGGGCAAGATGTGGACGGACCCCTCGATCCTGGCCGGCACGTTCATGCCCGCCTACAGTTACAACACCGGCTGGCCGGTGGCGGCCAGCAAAGTGTCGGCCGCGCTGGCGTTGGTCGCGATGTTGTTGTGGCTCGTGCCGAAAGTGCGGTGGGAGATCCGGGTGGCTTCTTTCGCGGCCCTCACAGGGCAGTTCTACCTGCATTCCTTCGTGGGATTTCCCATTCCCTGGTATCTTCCTGCCGTCGCCTTTCTCTCCCTCATTGCGCTCAGCCTGACCCTGGCTCAGGTGGCGGGAAGCACCGACTGGCGGGGATGGCGCCTGGGAGCGGGTTTGACGGCCGGGCTGTTCGTGGTGGCCACCGCCACGCTCGCGTTGAACACCGCCTGGCAATTGCGCTGCCAGCAGGCCATCATCGAGGAAGGCCAGCGCCGGCCGATCGGCGAATGGCTCAAGACGCAGTCGGCCTCCCCGCAGGACACGGTGTTTCTCGAGCCGCTCGGCTACATCGGATTCTACTCCGGTTTGAAAATGTACGATTATCCCGGGTTGAGTTCGCCCGAGGTGGTGGCGGCCCGCCGCCGGGCCGAGTCGAAGAGCTATCCGTTCTGCTGGTCCGAACTCATCCGGGACCTGCAACCCGACTGGCTGGTGCTGCGCCAGTTCGAGCGGGAGTATATCCGGAACCGCGATGCCGAGGTGCTGGAGCGGTTTTATGACCCGGCTAAAACATTCGATGTGCGGGAACGCGTGGCGGCAATCCGGTTTCTGCCGGGCCGGGGCTACCTGACCAACGACGCCTACTTCGAAGTTTACCGCCGCAAGGCCGGCCTGCCCAAAGCGGTCGGATTGAAGCCGATCAAGCAGGCGGCGCTGACCCGGCGCGATGCTTGGGGCCAGCCCGCCTATGACAGCGGGTCCAGGCTGATGGCGCACGCGCCCTCGGTGGTGGAATTTGCCGTCATGCCGGACGCGCGCGGGCTGGCCGGCGGTTTTGGCATCCTGGAAGAGGCCTACGCCAATCCGTCCGGCGCGACGGATGGGGCCGCCTTCACCATCACGCATATCAGTGAATCCGGCATGCGCACGGTACTGCTCGAGCGGTCGCTCCGGCCGGTGGCGGAAGCAGCGGACCGCGGCCTGCAACCGTTCCGGCTGGAATTGCCGCGCCCGGTGGCCGGGCGGATCGAGCTGGCAATCAGCCCGGGTCCGAATGGCAACAATGCCTTCGACTGGACCTACTGGGCTGTGCTCATGTTCGAGTCTGCGCCGCATTAGCCGCCGCCACGGTCGCGGCCAGGGCGGCGTGGCGGGGGAGGAGGATGGCCGCGCTGAATTCGGCAACGACGCGGGCCCGGGCGCGCCGGGCCATTTCGACCGTCAGCTCTGGATGGGCCAGAACCTGTTGCAGACCCTCGGCCATGGCCTGGCTGTGGCCGGGGGGGATCAGCCGGCCATCGGTGCCGTCGCTCAGCAGGTCGCGGATGCCGTGAACGGCGGTGCTGAGAATCGGCACGCGACAGGCCATGGCTTCCATGATGACGCGCGGGAAAGACTCCTCGTAGCTGCTGCAAACGAAAAGATCAGCGGCTCCGTAATAGGCCAGGGGGGCAGGCGTGGCGGGAATGATCTGCAGATTGGGCCGGTTGAGTTGCACCAGCAGTTGCTGCATGTCCCGGTCATACCGCGTGTCGCGGCCACCCACCATCAGGAACCGGCACGTTTCGGCCAGCGCCGGGGCCTGGCGCCAGAGCAGATCCACCCCGCGCGAGAAAATATGCTGGCCCTTGCGGTCGCAGACGGAGCCGACGTTGATCACCAGTCTGGTTTCCGGATCCAGTCCCAGGTTGTGGCGCAGATCTGCGCGCGGATTCGCCGCCAGATAACGATCGATCGCCGGCACATCGATCCAGCCGGGATTGATGCTGTGGTTGGCGGGGCCCAGCCAGGGCCGGTAGTAAACGCGGGTGGTTTCGGTCAGGAACGACACGTGGGTGGCGAGCCGGAAGGTCGCCTCGATGAGCGGCAGGGTGGCCGGCGGCATGTGCCCGAGATAAAATGACGCCGGGGTGGTGCTCTCATGAATGTAGAACAACGACGGCCGGCCGGCCCGGTGGGCCAGGTGCACGCCCCAGTAGGCCGACAGGGTGTTGGCCACCACCAGTGCACAGCCGTCCAGGTGGACTGCGCCGGCCAGCCGGTCGATCGCCCCGGCCAGCTGGCGGGGTGTTTTCGCCTGCTGCAAGGGCGCGAGATCGACGAACTGTACCGTTGCGCCCAAACGGGCATACTCGGCGGCCAGGGGGCCGTCCTCGGCGGAGATGACCAGCAGCTTGGTCCCGCCTGCGGCCAGATGACGGGCAAACTCGAAGAGGAAAAGCGGCGCGCCTTCGAGGCCGAGGTTGTGGGTGATGAGTGCCACCTGCGGCAGATGCGGGGAGGTGGCCGCGGGGTGCGGGATCGCGTCCGGCTGGGTCGGGCCGGGTTTTGCGCGCAGGGCGCGGGCGTGGTATTCCCGGTAGACGCCGTGGATCCCGCGCCAAAGCGTGCGATCCCGCTGCACGACCAGGCCCCGGACGCGACAGGCGCGGTCAAGGGCGAGGCAGGCCCGGCCAAAGGTTATCCGGCTAAAGGACACAAACGGGGCCTTTTCCTGCTCCTGATCCCAAGCATGGGTGCGTTGCACATGGCACAAATGCCAGGTGCCGTCCGCCAGTTCCGCGTAGATGCGCACGCACAGCGGATTGGGCAATTGCGCGGGAACATCGATCAGGCCGTCGATCCGGCAGCTCCGCGCCTGGGGAAATTGCGGAAACATGGCCTCAACATACGGTTTGCGGCCGGCCTGCTCCAGCTCCTGCCAGGTCTGGAGGTCCACCGTGGCGACCACCCGGCGGATGGCGGTGGTCTCGTGAAAGAGCCAGCCCTCGACGCGCAACCGCCCGAACAACACCCGTTCCAGCAAAGTCGGTTGATGCAAATGACCATGGAACGGCACATGCGGATATCGGATGGTCGGGGGCAGGGGGAGCGCGGCGACCAGGCTGGCGGCCGCCGTCGCCGTGGCGGCCGAGCGCAGCGTGCATTGGAGGGCGCGCGCAAATTCGTGCGGCTGAATCGTTCCCGGATCGGCGGCCGCTCCGGGCGCAGGGCTGGCCCCCGGTCCGGTCAACCGGACGGTGCCGACCGGATGCCAGTCGCCGGAGATGTTCAGGGCTTCAAAAACAATCTCCGGTTCGCCCGGGGGGGGCGGAAGCGTGACCGCGAAGCCCCCCGGCAGAAACGGCTCGCGCAGGCGGAAGAAGGTGGCGAGGTCGCTGCGCGGAAATCCGTAAACGACGGGATGGGTCGTGCCGTTAACGCTTAGACGCAGGTCCACCAGATGCCGCCCGTGTTTGCCCGCTGCCCAGCCGCGCAGTGTGACCGGTCCGGCGGGCAGGGCGGCGCCGGCGACGGGATGGTCGAGATGGAAGAAGGCGTGCGGGGTTTCGTGCATGCGCTGGCCAGCAAGGGCACATTAGCGGGAGGTCTAGTCAATGTTAAGTAGCGGGTCGCCGGGCATGGATTGTCGAAGAGAGTAACACCGGTGTTAAAGCGCAGCCTTTCCTTTAGCAGGACAGGCGCTTGCGGCAATAAATGGTTGCTGCGAAGCACGGCCGGCATTTTCTCTGACCTGCCATGTCCGGCCCCGAAACATCACGACAAGAAAACAGGATACTGATCGGGATTTTTGTCATCGCGCTGCTTTACCATCTCTACGGCGTGACCCTGAAGTGGACCGTGCCGTTCATGTCCGGGCACGAGTTCCGGCAGGCACATACCGCGATCGTGGCCTATTACATCGACCAGCAGAACAATTTTTCCCTGCTCTATGAGACGCCGATCTTTGGGAAACCCTGGATCTCGCTCCTGCTGGAAGTGCCGGTCTACGAATGGAGCGTCGTGCTGTTGAGCCGGGCGACGGGGCTGCCGCACGTCGTGGCGGCGCGCACGATCACCGCGACCTGTTTCTACCTGATGCTGCCGGCGGTCTACCTGTTGCTCGGGCGTCTGGCGGTGCCGAAACCCCGCCGGCTGTTGCTGCTGGCCTTGGTGCTGAGTGCACCGGTGTATATCTATTATTCCCGCGCCTTCCTGATGGATTCCATGGCGCTGATGTGCAGCGCCTGGTTTCTGCTCGGGTTTGTGCGCACGATGGATGAGCGGCGCTGGCGGTGGCTCGCGCTGACCATCGTGGCGGGCACCGGGGCGGCGCTCGTCAAGAGCGCCATCCTGGCCGTCTGGATGATCCCGGGCGCGGCCTACGGGGCGTGGATGTTGTGGCGCGACGTGCGGGCCCGCCCAGGCTGGCTGGCGCCCCTGAAAACGCTGCTCTGGGGCGGGGCGACCGTGGTGGTCGCACTGGGGTCCCTGCGCGCGTGGGTCGCCTACACCGATCCCTTCAAGGCGGCGCACGCCTCGGCCTGGATCTTCACCTCAAAGAATCTCTCCGTCGGCAACTGGGGCCTGTTCGACTTCAAGGTGCTTTTTTCGGCCGATATCTGGCGGTATTTTTTCAGCTGCTGGGAGCAGGCCATCATGTCCCGCTGGCTGATCGGTCTGGGTCTGGTCGCCGGGCTGGCCTTCCCCGCGGTGCGCTGGCGCGTGCTCGGCGCGGGCAGCCTGTTTTTCCTGGCCCAGTTCCTGTTCCCGTTCGCCTACGCCTACCAGGATTATTATTACTACGCCTGCGCCGTTTTTCTGCATGTCGCCCTCGGCTTCATGCTGCTGGGCTTGCTGGATTCGCGCGTGCCGCGCTGGTGCTGCTGGCTGATCTTCCTCGTGCCATTTGGCGCGCAGTTCACCACCTACTGGCAGGGCTATCGGACAGGGCAGAACGTCGTGACGACGGGGGGCTACCCGTTCTCCGACGCGATCCGCGATCTCACGCCCAAGGACTCGGTCATCGTGGTGGCCGGGGCCGACTGGGCCCCCATGGTCCCGCTGTATTCCGAGCGCAAGGCCCTCATGGTCCGCAACGGGCTTGAGTTTGACGGTGCCTACCTAAACCGGGCCTTCGCCGAACTGGCCGACGAGGATGTCTCCGCAATGGTACTCATGCGGGGTGTGCGGAAGAATCGCGCCTTTATCAATCTCGCCGCCGCCAAGTTCGATCTGGACGGCTCCGCGCCGACGTTCTCGCACCCGGCCGCTGATATCTATTTCAGCAAGATCTACATCAAAGGCGCACAAATGCGCCTGAAGGGCAGCCTGAAGTATCCGGAGATGGTCATTCCGGCGAAATCGCTGGAATATGATCCGGCCGGCGTTTTCAGCATCAGCTCGGCGGTCGCGCGTACCGCCTTCGCCAATATCACCCCCGGGCCGTACCAGGCCCGGTTTTCGTTCGGCCTGGATCTCGTGGAGCGGGCAGGAAAGATGGTGCTCTCCGCCCACCCGGACTCGGAGCTGTGGCTGCGGGCGCCGGCCGGCGCCACCCGGATCAGCTGGGAGTTTGGCATTTTCCCCGAGGCCTACGAAAAATCCGGCGACAAGACCGACGGGGTCGAATTCATCATCGAGGGCGAGACGCCCGACGGTCAGCGCCGGCAGGTTTATCGGCGGGTGCTGGATCCCGTGCGGGATGCGGCGGATCGCGGCGAGCAGCACGAAGTGATCCCTTACACGCCGCTGCCGGGGGAGACGCTGCATTTTTCGTCCCGCCCCAATGCCAACTACGGTTATGACTGGACGTATTGGGTCGGGATTGATGTGCGCTGACCGGCGGCCACCTCGCCGGTGAGGGCGAGGTGCCGGGGCAGCACGGTGCTGGCGGCGAAATGGCTTTCCACCCGGGCCCGGGCGCGCGCGGCCAGTTCCCGGCCAATTTCCGGCGCGGCCAGCAACCGGGCGAGTCCCTCGCACCATGCGACCGTGTCGCCAGCCGGCAACAGCACGGCTTCGCTGTCGGGGCGCACCAGTTCGGGAATGCCATGCACTGCCGAGGCGAGGATGGGAGTGCGGCACGCCATGGCCTCAAGCACCACCCGGGGCGAGGATTCCTCGTAGCTGGAGCAGGCGAAGACGTCCGCCGCCAGATAGTAACGCAGGTAATCGGGCGTTTCCGGGTGAACCATAAGGTTGTCCCGGCCGAGCTCGGCCAGCGATTCGGCCAGCATGACATCGAACGGCGAATCGCGACCACCCAGCAGGACAAAACGGGTGCGAGCGGCCAGTGAGGGATAACGCCGCCAGAGGAGATCAACCGCGCGCGCGAAGGTGTGCTGGCCTTTGCGGCCGGAAATGGTGCCGATGTTGCAGACGAGCTGTTCGCCGGGTCGCAGGCCGAATTCAAGGCGCAGAGCCTCCCGGTTCTG
>JANMTJ010000465.1:0-1604 GCA_031390295.1 Oleiharenicola sp. | reverse complement strand
ACCGGGTCGGTGCCGCCGATGTCGAACTCGACGGTCGGTCCGTTCAGGCCGCTTGGTCCACGCGCTTGGCCCCAGCTGTTCCAGCCGACGCGCTTCGGCTGCCACGGGATCAGACCTTGGGCGAGTTGCTCGGGATAGGCGGCAGGATCACCGGCCAGCTTGAAGGCTTCGACGGCGAGGATCGACGAGGCCGTGTGCTGGCCGTGGCCGCCACTGCCGGGTGGCACGGGAAAACGCGTGATGATGACATCGGGGCGGAACTTGCGGATGACACGCACGACGTCACCGAGCACGGCCTTGTGATCCCAGATACGCAGGGCTTCCTCGGGGGACTTGGAATAGCCGTAGTCAATCGCCCGGGTGAAAAACTGACGGCCGCCGTCGAGGCGGCGAGCGGCGAGCAATTCCTGGGTGCGGGCAAGACCGAGCTTCTCGCCGAACTCGGGGCCGGACTCGTTCTGGCCGCCGTCGCCGCGGGTGATGGAGAGATAGGCGGTGCGGTAGCCGCGGCCGCGGGCGAACGCGGTGATGAGCTGGGTGTTCTCGTCATCCGGGTGGGCGGCGAGATACAGCACCGTGCCGGTCGTGCGGAGCGTGCGCAGTTCCTGTAAAATCGCGGGCGTGGCCTCGGCCGCGCGCCCGGGCTGGACCAAGGCCAGCAGACCGGCGGCGGCGCAAGCGAACCGCGCCGCCGGGCTCGAAGTGGCGGCGGACATGATTACTTCAGGCGGGCGAGCAGCGCCTCATTCAGGCCGATGTATTCTTCCTTCAGCGCCGGGCTGGGGTCCTTCTGGGCGGCCTCCATGGATTTCCGGGCCGTGTCGGCGGCACCGGCCTTGTCCCCCATTTTTTCCAGGATGAGGGCCTTGCGGTAGACCAGGTAGAAAGCCTTCGGATTGGCGGCGATGGCGCCGTCCATCCACGCCGCGGCCTTTTTGAGGTCGAGTCCGTTTTCCAGGTAATACATCGCGGCGGAGGCGTAGGGCAGCTTTTCGCCGCCGGAGGCCATGACCGCCTCGATCTGCGGGACGAGGGTGGACTTGACGTCGACCGTGAGGGTGACGGGCACGCGGGTCTTTTCCCAGGAGATGTTCAGCGTGGCGGATTCGTCGCGGAGGTCGTTCAGGCTGATGTCAAGCGTCTCGACCGCCGTGGGCAGGGTGACCGGGGTCGCCTTGATGCGGGCGACGTCGTTTTTCGCGTCATAGGAATACGCGCCCCACTGCGACATGTTCTTGTGGATGATGACCGTCCACTCGGTGGCGCCGGGGATGGTGAAGAGCTCGTAGGTGCCGGCGGGAACCTCGGTGCCGTTGAGTTTTACGGGGGTGCTGAGGGAAATCTTGGTGGCGGTGTTGGCCCCGGTGCGCCAGATGTGGCCGTAGGGCAGGAGGCCGCCGAAGACCTTGCGGCCCTTGGCGCCAGGACGGGCGTAGCTGATCTGGATGTCGGTGAGGCCGACGCGCTGCGTGACCGTGGCGGACGGGCTGGCCGCGGGGAAGTCGATCTTGGGGGCGGCGGGGGTCTGGGCGAAAAGGCCGGCGGCAAGGCACAGGCCGCTGGTGGCAACGAGGCCGGTGCGGAGCAGTTGGGTGATCATAGGG
>JANMTJ010000458.1:0-2173 GCA_031390295.1 Oleiharenicola sp. | reverse complement strand
TTTTGCCGCCCTTTGTTTCGTCACCGCCACGGCTTTTGCCGCGACTGCCTCCGATTTGCGCCGCCAGATGGAACAGCGCCTGCCCGCCATTGATGCCATGAAAACCTCCGAGGCCGTCGGGGAGAACAACCGCGGCCTGCTCGAGGTGCGCCCGGCCGGCAAGGCCGATGCCGCCAGCCTCGTGGCCGAGGAAAATCGCGACCGCGAGGCGGTCTACGCCCTCATCGCCAAGGAAACCGGCGCCACGTCCGATTCGGTCGGCCGCGCCCGGGCCAAGCAGATCGCCGCCAACAGCCGCCCCGGGGTCTGGGTGCAGGACGCGGGCGGCGCGTGGAAGAAGAAGTAAACGCCGTGGTTTAGGCAGGCCATCAGCCTAAGGCCTGCCTTGTTTGCGCTCACACCATCTTGCCATTGGCGTAGACAACCTTGCCGGAAACGATCGTGGTTTTCACGCGGCCGGTGAGGTTCTGCTTATCCCAAGGGGAATTGATGGATTTGCTGAGACCGCCGTAGGTGTTGTAGAGCCAGGTCTCGTCGGGGTCGAAGAGGCACACGTCGGCGACGGCGCCCGGGGCGAGCGTGCCGGCGGGCAGCTTCAGGATGTTGGCGGCCTTGCGGGTCAGCAGGTCGATGACCTCGCTGAGCTTGAACCTGCTCTTCTTCACGAGGACATCGAGACATACGGGCAGGGCTGTCTCGAGGCCGATGATGCCATTGGGGGCGTAGTCGAACTCTTTGTCCTTCTCCTCGGGGGCGTGCGGGGCGTGGTCGGTGCCGATGCAGTCGAGCGTGCCGTCGCGCAGGCCGGCGATGATCGCCTTCCGGTCCTTTCCGGTGCGGAGCGGGGGGTTCATCTTGAGGTTGGTGTCGTAGGTGCCGAGCGCGTCCTCGGTCAGGGCGATGTGGTGCGGCGTGGCCTCGGCGGTGACGTTGATGCCGTCGCGCTTCGCCCGGCGGATGAGCTCGACTGAATAGGCCGAGGTGATGTGCTGCATGTGGATGTGCGCGCCGGTGTATTTGGAAAGAATGATGTTGCGGGCGACAACGATGTCCTCGGCCGCATGGGGCCAGCCCTGCAGGCCAAGGCGGGTGGACATGACCCCCTCGTTCATGACCGACTTCTGGGTCATGGAATCGTCCTGGCAGTGGTCGAGGATCGTGAGATCGAACATCTTGGCGTATTCGACCGCCCGGTGCATGAGCTCGTTGGACTGGACGCAGAGGCCGTCGTCGGTGAGGGCGACGACCCCGGCCTTCTGGAGCGAGCCGTGCGGGGCGAGGGCCTGGCCCTTCATGCCTACGGTGATGCAGCCGGTGGCATAAACGTGGACCGGGGCGGCGGCAGCCCGGGACTTGATGAGTTCCACCGTGCCGGCGTTGTCCACGACCGGGACGGTGTTGGGCATGCACACCACGGTGGTGAACCCGCCCGCGGCGGCGGCCTGCGAACCGGTGAGGATGGTCTCCTTGTGCGTCTGGCCGGGTTCGCGGAAGTGGACGTGGATGTCGACGAGGCCGGGGCACACGACGAGGCCCTTGGCGTCGATGACCTGCGCGGATTTCTTCTGCGCGGCATTCAGCGATTTGACGAACTTGCCGTCGGCGATGAAGACGTCACCGACCTTGTCCCGCTTGGCGGCGGGATCGATGACGCGGCCGTTTTTGATCCAGATTAAAGACATGGGAGCTTAGACAGAATTAACGGAATGGACAGAATTCAGGCCAATCCAAGGTTCGGACATTTTGACTATTTTGTTCATTCTGTCCAAAAGGTCTGGGTGGGATTACTGCAGAGAAAAGACATGGGGAGGACTTGGACAGAATTAACGGAATGGACAGAATGTTGGGCAGTTTTGGGTTCAGATATTCTGTAACTTAGGTTCATTCTGACCAAAAGGTCTGGGTGGGATTATGCAGAGGAAAGACATGGGGTGGACTTAGACAGAATTAACGGAATGGGCAGAATTCAGGCCAATCCAAGGTTCGGACATTTTGACTATTTTGTTCATTCTGTCGGAGATCATTCCACCGGGGCGAGGACGTGCTCGGGCTGGCCGCCGGCGCAGAGGTAGAGGACGGCCATGCGGACGGCGATGCCGTTGGTCACCTGCTCGAGGATGACGCTGCGGGGGGAGTCGGCGATGTCGCTGTCGATCTCGACGCCGCGGTTGAT
>JANMTJ010000450.1:0-1598 GCA_031390295.1 Oleiharenicola sp. | reverse complement strand
GCTCCCTCGGCGAGGAGGCGGCACTTGAGCTTGCCGGCGTTCTGCTCGGTGATGACCCGCTCCATGGCGGCGGGAATGAGGACCGTACAGGGGAGTTCGAGCAGCTGCTCGTTGGTGATGGGCTCGCCACCGGGGAAGCCTTGGAGGGTCTTGTTGGCGGTGACCCAGGCCTGGGCGGCCTTGAGATCGAGGCCCTTCTGATTGTAAATGCCGCCGGAGACGTCGGAGATGGCGATAACCTCGGCGCCCCAGTGGTAGAGCGCGTGGCCGGCCTCGGTGCCGACGTTGCCGAAGCCCTGGATGACAACGGTGGTTTTCTCAGCCTCAATACCGAGGTCCTGCAGGTAGGATTTGACGAACCAGGCGACGCCCTCGCCGGTGGCTTCGCGCCGGCCCAGCGATCCGCCGAGGGCGATGGGCTTGCCGGTGATGACGCCGGGGTCGAAGTGTCCCTGATGGTTGGAATAAGTGTCCATCATCCACGCCATGACCTGCTCGTTGGTGCCGACGTCGGGCGCGGGGATGTCAACATTAGGACCGATGAAGGGCAGGATTTCCTGCATGTAGCGGCGGGAGAGGCGTTCGAGTTCGGTAACCGACAGCTGGCGGGGGTCGACGATCACGCCGCCCTTGCCGCCACCGTAGGGGAGGCCGGCCAGTGAGCATTTCCAGCTCATCCACATGGCGAGCGCGGCAACCTCGCCGAGAGTGACATCCTGGTGGAAACGGATGCCGCCCTTCGCGGGGCCGGTGGACAGGTTGTGCTGCACGCGATAGCCCTCGAAGATCTCGATGCGGCCGTCGTCCATGCGGACGGGCATCGAGACCACGACGCAGCGGCGCGGGCGCTTGGTGCGCTCGCGGACGCCTGCATCCATGCCGATGATGTCGGCGGCGAGGTCGAATTGGTTGCACGCCTGCTGGAAGACAGGCGATTGATAGATGGTGTTGGTAAGTGCCATTTGGGGTGGGGGGCCGGAGCCCGGTTTTTTGTTGGGCCCAGCTTGGCGGTCGCCGGGGTTTTAGCAATTGGCTTCGGGAGTGGCCGGGGTTCAATGCCCTTTCTAATCGGCCCCTAAACCAGATTTCCTAACCCATGTCCCTGTTCAAGCTGCACGCGGAATACCAGCCCACCGGCGACCAGCCCCAGGCCATCGCGGCCCTGGTCCAGTCGCTGCGGGCGGGCAACCGCCACCAGACGCTTCTCGGGGTCACGGGCTCGGGCAAGACGTTCACGATGGCCAACGTCATCGCCCAGCTCGACCGGCCGGCGCTGATCATGTCGCACAACAAGACGCTCGCGGCTCAGCTCTACTCGGAGTTCAAGGCCTTCTTCCCGGAGAACGCCGTCGAGTACTTCGTCAGCTACTACGATTACTACCAGCCCGAGGCCTACGTGCCGACCAGCGACACCTTCATCGAGAAGGACTCATCCATCAACGAGGAGCTTGAGCGTCTGCGCATCGCCACGACCAGTTCGCTCGTGAGCCGGCGCGACGTGATCGTGGTGGCGAGCGTCTCGTGCATCTACGGTCTGGGTTCGCCCGAGGAATTTTCCGCGATGCGCATTTCCCTCGCCCGGGGCGGCACGTTGAACC
>JANMTJ010000385.1:0-6240 GCA_031390295.1 Oleiharenicola sp. | reverse complement strand
TATGATCGCAACGGTAACCTCGCGGGGATGGGCGGTTGGCTCTACCGCTACGATGCCTTAAACCGTCTTGTCTCTGCCTCGAATGGCATTACGACCGCCAAGTTCTTCTACGATGCGAAGAATCGCTGCGTTGCCCGCAGATATCTGACAACAGGTTCAGCGTCCGCTATTCCCCACCGTTTCTGAGTTCGTGACCTCAAGGTAAGGTTTCAATACGCTACAGGGAGAGGGTGCGGTCCTGGCGAAGGGAGCCCGTAGGGCGACCGGAGCCAGGACCGCACCCTCGGGTGGTTCAACAGAGGAAAAACATGAAGACCAGTAGCAATGCATCGCCCGATTCCCAACAGGTCGGTCCAACCAAGAAGCGGCGGCATCTCAGCGCCGAGAAAAAGTTCCAGGTTTATCTGGAGACGCAGCATCCGACCCAACCGGTCGGTGCGATCCTGCGCCGGGAGGGCCTGTTCTCGACCGATCTGGCCCGGATCCGCCAGCAGGTCAAAGAAGGGGCGCTCCAGCGCCTCAGCGCCAAGCCTGGGCGCAAACTGGCCGTGGTCAGCACGGAGTCCTACGAGACGCTCAAAGCGGAGCTCCAGGCCAAGGAACGCACGCTGGCCGACCTCGCAGTCGAGCTGGCCATCCTGCGAAAAAAAACGAATGGGGTTTCGTGGGACCGATAACCGGCCACTGGATCGATGCACCCCTCAAGCAAGCCATCCTCGTCGTGATCGCGACCGCCCGAACCGCCGGAGTGTCGGCCCGGTGCAGCTGTGCGATCCTGGCGATCTCCCATCGCCGGGTCGTGCGCTGGCAGGAGCACGTCCGGCAGGGCGTGGGCTTGGCCGACGCCACGCCCGGTCCCCGGGAGGTTTGGCATCGGTTGCGGCCCGAGGAGATCGCGCGCATCACGGCGATGGCCCAGAGTCAGGAGTATGTGGATCTGTCCCACCGTATCCTGGCCGTCACCGCGTGCGATCAAGGTCTGTTCTTTGCCTCCTTCTCCACGGTCTACCGGGTGCTGAAGGCGGGCAACCTGATGACGGCACGAGGGCCGGGTGGCACCCACAATGGCCGCTCGCTGGCGCCGGTCCGCAAGGTCCTCACCGGTCCCAACCAACGGTGGTGCTGGGATATCAGCTACCTGTTGACGTTCGAGAAAGGGCTGTATCTTTACCTCTACCTGCTCCTCGACGAGTTCTCCCGCAAAGCGGTCCAGTGGCGCATCAGTTGGGCGCAGACGGCCGCCGAAGCCCGACTGCTGCTCGAAGGCGGGCTGGGCCAGGAAAACATTCTGGACCTGCCCGAGGACCAGCGGCCCGAGCTCCTCAACGACCGGGGCCGCCAGATGAAAGCCAAACCGATCAGACAACTGTGCGAGGATCACCAGATGCCCCACCTGTTTGCCCGCCCGCGCACCCCCAATGACAATCCATTCATCGAGTCGGCGTTCTCCACCGTGAAGCGCGCCCCGGAATATCCCGGCCAATTCCGGGATGACGCCCAAGCCGTGACCTATTTCGAAGGATACTTTGACTGGTATAACCACGACCACTACCATTCCGCCATCGACTACGTCACCCCGCAGCAAGCCCACGAGGGCCTCCGCGGTAAAATCGTCAAGCGACGCCTCAGCCAACACCGGGCTCAGCGCCTCCGGCGCCGAGCCGAGAATCAGCAGCAAAAAACAACCAACGAGAAAGCTCGAAAACTAAACCCATCAGCCGCCACCCTTGTAGCGTAATTACCCAGCCGTTGAGGTCATTGATTGAAAAACGCGGCGTGAGCCAGCTCTATTTCCAGCTCGGCCGGCTCGACGAGGCGCGCCGCCTGTTGACCGAGGGGGAGCAACTCGCCCGGCAGCGCGGCGAAACGGCCAGCGCGGACCAGATTGCCGGACTGCTGCGGAAATTGCCGCCATAAGTCCGGACCGGCGGACAGTTCTTCAAACCGTCCCGACTTGCGCAGTGGGCGCGGCAAGGGCCGCGGCGCTGAGAGGCTTGCCGGCGTCGGCGGCGAAGAGGTGCAGCAGGGCGAACATCGTGAAGCCGGCCAGGATCAGGCCGATGAAAAACAGGATGGTGCAAAACACCTTGTCCCACCGCAGGTGCATGAAGAAGAAGATGACGAACATGAACTTCACCGTGGACAGCACCAGCAGGGAGGTGACGACGATCCACTTCGCGATCGGCAGGTAGATCAGCACGACCTCCACCCCGGTGATGACGGCGAGGATCATCGCGATCTGGATGTAGAGATGGAACTTGCTCGGCTCGTGGTGGCCGGCGTCGACGGGTGTGGTGGTGGCGGGAGCGGACAGGGGGGAGGAAGAGGGAGTGAGGGAGTAAGGGAGTGAGGGGCGAGTTGTCGGGCACTCAGTCCCTTATTCCCTCATTCCCTTCATCACAGATATTCCAGCAGGTAGACGGCGGTGAAGATGATGATCCAGACAATGTCGACGAAGTGCCAGTAGAGGCCGATGGCCTCGACATCGATGGCGTTCTTCTCGCCGAACTCGACGACGGGACTGCCGCGGCCGAACCAGAAGAGGGCGGCGAGGCCGGCCGCGCCGACCAGGAGCGGCGCGGTGTGGTGGCGCAGGAACTCAAGCCAGGGCAGGCCGTAGATGATCTCGATCATTCCCGGAACGATCCAGATGAAGGACACGCCCATCACCACGCAGACGGCGGCGAGGTGGGCGAAGTTCGTGAATAGCCCGCCGCCGTTGGCGGGCTTGAAGGTGCGGACATACATCATGCCGAGCAGCAGCACGCCGATGGCGACGTGCGTGCCGTGCGTGCCGGTGAGGGTGTAGAAGGTGGAGCCGAAGATGCTGTTCGAGAGCGTCATCTTCTGCACGTGCACGAAGTGGGCGAACTCGTAGACCTGGCCGCCGAGGAAGATGCAGCCGAAGAACATCGTGCCGAGCAGCATCGTGCGCGTGCTCCTCACGTTGCCGCGCTGGATGGCGTTCACCGCGAGCGCCATCAGCAGCGAGGACATGAGCAGGATGAACGTCGAGAAGGACGTGAGCTCGATGTTGAAGACCTGCGTCGGGATCGCGTTCCCCGGGGGCGGGTTGAGGCGGTAGACGAGGTGCGAGGAGATCAGCGCGCCGAAGAACATGCAGTCCGAGGCGAGGAAGGCCCACCAAAGGAGCTTCTTGTTCGGGATGCCCGTCGAGGTCGTGTGATCGTGATGGTGGTCGATATGACCGGTGGCCGCGTGGCTGCTCATGGAAGAGTGAGAGTGAAAGGGAGAGTGGGGAGGGACTCAGTGGTGACCGCCGCGGGATTCGGTGGCGTTGCCGTCGGCATCGAGATGGATGTGGTAGCCGCCGGGGCCCTCGAGCGACCAGAGGTAAAGGGCGGCGACCATGATGACGCCGCCGGTGAGGGCGAGCGGCAGGTGCGTGGCCAGAACCTGCTGGCCGAACAGGATGACCGGATGCTTCAACTGGGCGAAGTTGTAGGTGCCGACCAGCAGGCCGGCGGCGGCGAAGAGCGGATACCACGACTGGTCGGGCATGTGGATGCCGCCGTGGGCTTCCTCGTCCTTGATGTGCGCGGCCTTTTCCCTGGCGATTTCGTCCTTGTGGGTCTTCTCATACCACCAGGCGTCGCGGGCATGGACGGTGGGGATGGCGGCGAAATTGTGTTCGGGCGGGGGCGACGCAATGGACCATTCCAGCGTGCGGGCATCCCACGGGTCGTTGCCGCATTTCTCGCCCTTGAAGTAGGACCAGATGAGAACCGCGAAGTAGGTGAAGATGCCGACGCCGAGGAGGTAGGCGCCGATGGAGGCGAACATGTTGCCCTCGTTCCACCCCATGTTGGAGTCGTAGGTCCAGGTGCGGCGGGGCATGCCGTTCAGGCCGAGAAAGTGCATCGGGAAGAACGTGCAGTTGAAGCCGACGAAGATGAGCCAGAAGGAGACCTTGCCCCAGAACTCGGGCACCATCCGGCCGAAGAACTTCGGGAACCAGAAATGGATGGCGGCGAGCAGGGCGAAGGTGGCGCCGCCGATCAGCACGTAGTGGAAGTGGGCGATGACGAAATAGCTGTCCTGCTGCTGGGCGTCGGCCGGCGCGGCGGAGTGCATGATGCCGGAGAAGCCGCCCATCATGAACATCCAGATGAAACCGAGGGCGAACATCATGGGCACGCGCGTGACGATGCGGCCGCCCCAGAGGGTGCCGATCCAGTTGAAGATCTTGACGCCTGTGGGAATGGCGATGAGCAGCGTGGTGACGCCGAACACCGTGTCGCCAATGGCGCCCATGCCGACGGCGAACATGTGGTGGGCCCACACGCCGAACCCGAGGAAGGCGATGAGCATGGTGGCGTACACCATCACCGGGTATCCGAAGATCGGCTTCCGCGAGAAGGCGGGAATGATCTCGGACGTCAGCCCGAACGCGGGCAGGATGAGGATGTACACCTCGGGGTGGCCGAACACCCAGAACAGGTGCTGCCAGAGGATGGGCTGGCCGCCGCCGGAGACCTCGAAGAAGCTGGTGCCGAAGTTGCGGTCCATCATCACCTCGATGAGCGCGATGGCGATGGCGGGCAGCGCGAGCACGAGGAGGAAGCTGGTGACGAGCGCCATCCAGGTGAACACGGGCAGCCGCATCATCGTGAGGCCCGGGGCGCGCAGGTTGATGATCGTGACGATGAAGTTCAGCGAGGCGACGATGGAGGAGAGGCCCAGCACCTGGATGCCGAGCACCCAGAAATCCGTGGAGAGGTCGGGCGTGAACACCTTGGAGGTGAGGGGGGCGTAACCGAACCAGCCGATGTCGGGGGCGCCGCCGAAATTCCAGCTGGGGACGAAGTGCGAGATCCAGCCGACGTTGAGCAGGATCGCGCCGCCGACCCAGACCCAGAGCGAAAAGGCGTTCAGGCGGGGGAAGGCGACGTCGCGGGCGCCGATCTGGATCGGAATGAGCAGATTGAAGAACGCGGCGTTCAGCGGCATGACCGCGAGGAAGATCATCGTGGTGCCGTGCATCGTGAACAGCTCGTTGTAGAGCTGGGCGCTGATGAACCGGTTGTTCGGGACGAGGAGCTGGGTGCGGATCATCAGCGCCTCGAGTCCGCCGATGAGGAAAAACAGGATCGCGAAACCGCCGTAGAGCATGCCGATCTTCTTGTGATCGACCGTGGTCAGCCAGCTCATCAGGCCGGTCTTGGCCGTCGGGCGGGTGAACAGTTCAAACGATTTGGCGGGGGCGTGCCCCGTTCCGGTGAAATCGGCTTTTGCCAGTGCTTCTGCCATAAAAATGCGTGGGATGATGAAAGGGTTTGCCGTCTAGTTTGTCATTCTGAGCGCAGCGAAGAATCCAGCAGGATGTTTGCGAGCGGTCGTGCCGATGGATTCTTCTCCCGCCCCGGCGGGATCAGAATGACAGAAAGGAGGTGCTGGGTGGTGGCTCACTTCAGGCTGTGGAGGTAGGCGACGAGCGCGTCGATCTCACCGTCATTGAGCGTGAACTTGGATTGGCCGGTCTCGACGTCGGTGTAGCCGCCGTTGAACATCTTGTTGCCGGGCTTGAAGTGGTTCGGGTCCTTGATCCACGCGTGCAGGCGCTCGGGGGTGTTTTCCAGCACGCCGGCGGCGATGGTGGTGCGGGAGCCGACGCGGGTGAGGTCGGGGCCGGTGATGCCGATGCCCTCGTGGCCGCGGATCGTGTGGCAGGAGATGCAGGTCTTGTCCTGGAAGAGCTTCCGCCCGGTGGCGATCAGCGCGGCGTTTTCGCCGGCCACCGGCTGCTGCATTCCCCGCCAGGCGCCGAGCGGGTCGGCGTCGAATTGGGGCGAGGCGGAAAGGGCCTCGCCAGGGGCCAGCTTCAGGCTGGCAAACTGGACGCGCGGGGCGTTGGCCACGGTGGCGAGCGACTCGGCGGTCACGGTGCGGGCGGCCTGCTTCTGGTTTTCCAGCCACAGCGCGTAATCGCGGGCCGAGAGCGCGATGACGCGGAATTTCATGATCGCGTGCGACTCGCCGCAATACTCGGCGCACTGGCCCCAGAAGTATCCGGGCTTGTCGGCTTGGAGCCAGAGGTGATTGGCGCGGTTCGGGATCATGTCGACCTTGCCGGCGAGTTTCGGAACCCAAAAGGAGTGGATGACGTCGGTGGTGCGGATGTTGACGCGCACGGGGCGGCCGGAGGGGATGACGAGTTCGTTGCTCGTGACCAGCGTGCCGACGCCGCTGATTTGCTCGGTGGGATATTCGAATTTGAAC
>JANMTJ010000296.1:0-3679 GCA_031390295.1 Oleiharenicola sp. | reverse complement strand
TCGGCGGCGGCATCAGCACGCAGGGCAAGCGCCCCCGCCTCGATCGCGACGCGACCAGCATCGCCATGACGGTCGGTTCGTGGGATTATTATCGCAGCACCCTCGACGTGAACAAGGTTCTCATCCCCGACAAGTTCGCCGTCCGCGCCAACTTTTTGTATCAAAAAAGGAAGGGCTGGATGGACCAGGAGTTTGACGACCGCAAGGGCGTCACGCTCGCCGGTTTATACCGTTTCGGTCAGAAAACCGAACTGCAGGTCGAGGTCATTCACGACAAAATCTCCCGCGCGCGCGTGCCCCTGCCATACTTTGACCGGCTCAGCGGCTGGAACGGCAGCACGGCCTTCAGCGGTCCGATCACCGATGACCAGCTCAACGGTCTGTCGCCCCTGGCCGATGGCACCTTCCTGGCGCGCGGTGCGACCAGCCCGACCAATCCGGCGATCACCGCCTACCAAGGGCAGCCTGAGGGCGTCGAACGCGAAGGTAACAACCTTTTCATCTTCGATCCCTCCAGCAATACTGTCATGAACTGGATCAACACTGGGTTCACCCGGCGGGGCGACGCCACGCCCCTGGTGCCCGTGTATGTCAATGGCCAGACCTTCACGCGCAACAACAACGGTGAACTGCTGCCCTTTGGTTTCTGGGGTGGCAGCGGTGGCAACACCCGCACCCCGGGCGTGGGCAACAACGGCGGCGAGCCGGCCTATTACGACATGATCAATTTGCCGGCCGATCGTTTCTCCCGCCAGGTCGCCGCTTCCAACTTCGAGGTGCCGGGCAAGCGCTTTTCCGCGATGCCGCGTGAAGCGCTCTTCGTCCAGCCCACGACCGACATCAACTTTTCGTTCCGGCACCAGATCGCCGATCAACTCTATTTCGAGGTGTCGGGCGACGCCAATCGGGTGGTCGAAAAGCCCCTGGCCAGCTACCTCGGCCTCCGCACCGCATTCATCGACATCAACCGGACGCTGCCCAACGGCACAGTCAACCCGCACTTCCTGGATCCCTACTCCCAGGTGGACATGACCAGAAACAAGCGGATCTTGGATAACTACGGCCTCAAGGCCAGCCTCGGTTACATCAAGGATTTCGGCAAATGGGGTCACTACACCTTCAATCTCAGTGCGGCCATCACCGGGCGGGAGAACAACTACTATCAGGAGACCTACAGCACAGCCCTGGCAACCGACCCGCGTGAGTGGCAGAATGGCAACCAACGGATCAGAGTGCGCTACTATTGGAATTCCGACGAGCGCCCCTGGAGCGATGCCGCGCCGACGAACGCCTTCGACCGGGTGCGCTTGCCCGGCGGGAATAGCTACACCACCTCCACCACGGCCATCAAGCCGCGTTGGGTGCTTAACGACTGGTCGCATAGAATTGAAAGCACCCGGAGCGGCATCTTTGCCTTTGCCGGCCGGTATTTCGACAACAAGCTGATCTTCAGCCCCGGTATCCGGGTTGACCAGCAGAGGGCCTATTTCCGTCAGCGGCCCACGAACTACGGCTTTCTCCCCAACGATCCCAACTGGGATGGCCGGACCCTCGACGACCGCTACTGGCGCCCGGATGCCCCGGCGGATTGGTATACCCTCACCTATATTCCGAAGAACGCGGACGGCACCCCGCGCTCGAGCGTGCCCATCCCCGCGACCGGCGACCGTATCACCGTCGGCGGAGTCAACGGCGTCAATCCCGCCGCGCCCCAATACGCGAACGACCGCTTCCGCGGCGACTACAACCTGCCGCGAACCAAACAGGTGGTCGTGTTGAAGAATGCGGGCCTCACCTACCATGCCCTGTCATGGCTGACGTTGATGGCGAACTATGGCGAAGGGTACAAACCCGGCGATCTCGCCCGCTACTTCCTCGACGGTACCGAGGCCAGGAACGAGTTGGGCTTTGCCTATGAAGGTGGCCTCACCTTCAGTCTGTTCGACGGCCGCCTCACCATCACGCCGCGCTATTACTACAACGAGAAGAAGGACCGGCTCGGCGATCCGCCAACGAAGTCTCCGTTCAACGATCTCATGGGCCGAAAGGCCTGGAACGATCCCAATCCTGACGCCCGTAACAATCTCGGCTATGCCAACATCCTCGGCGGGGATTACTTCGCCACCAAGAACGATGGTCAGGAGCTTGAGATCACCGGGCGCATCACCCGCGGCTGGCGCATCATGGGCAATTACGGCACCGGCCAGTTGATCGACTATGATCGCTGGGGCGGCACGAGAGCCTACATGCTGACCCGCACGAAGGATATGCTCGACGTGCTCAAAGCGGCGGGCGGTACCATCGACCCCACGGTCAAGCAGTTCAATGCCGGCCACGCGGTTGCAGAGTCCCCCGGCTTCGCCATCAATGATCCCGCGATCACCGATGCCATGATTACCGCTGCCGGCGGCAATCCGAACGTGCGGCGGGATGCGGTCAGCAACTATAACAGCATCTGGGTCAATTTCGACAACATCAACCTGCTGACGCCGACCCTCGGCATCAAGCGCATGACGTTCAAGATCGTTACCGATTACACAATCCAGACCGGCAGGTTCAAGGGCCTGCGCGCCGGTGTGAGCTGGCAGTTTGTGGACAAAGATGTCGCCGGCTACCGTTCGGCCGATACCATCGCCAATCCCGACTTCAATGCGGCGCTCCCCGTCTCGGCCTCCAACCGGCCGTGGAAGGACGATCCCGCCGTTGACCTCAACACGCCGATCTTCGTCAAGCGGCCCAATGAGGTGAACGCCACGTTTGGCTACTCCCGCCGGCTGAAGTCGGGGGGAAGGTTCTTGGAAGGCAAGGAGATCGCGTTCCAGTTGATCATCCGCAACGTCCTGAACACCAAGGATGTGTTCTATCAGGATGATGGCGTGACCCTTCGCCCGCCGGGCGGAGACCTGACAATCCCGTACCGCGAAGCCGTGCCCGGCCGCGTCGCGCTCTACCAGCGGCCGATCAGCTTCGAGTTCACCACCGTCCTGAAATTCTGACCTCGAACCGACTGAACGTTCGCATTCTTACCCACGCCGCCCCGGGAAACTTGGGCGGCGTGTTCTCTTTTCGGTCTCCCGACATTCTTAGGCTGTTCCAATCATGATTCCACGTTTCTGGCCGGTCCCGTTGCTGGCGCTGCTCGTCCTTTGCTTCGCGGGATTCACTGCGGCCGGTCATGCCGCATTGCGCAACCTCGCCGCCGTGGTGGCCAACGCCGACCTGACCGAAGAGGGGAAAAGGCTCCCGCGCCCGACGCCAGCCAAGCCGGCCTACTACGTGCCGGTCATCCTCGGCTGGCAGGAGGCCGGCAGGATCGTGGCGGGCGAAGAGCCGCCCAAGCGGGAAGAGGTTCTGCGTCAGCTCGGCCAGGCGTTGGCGAAAGAGGGATACATCCTGCAGGCGCTCCGGCCCGACGCAAACAAGACCCTGCCCTCGCTGATCATCGCGGTCGAGTGGGGTTGTCTGAACCCGCAGGTGACGGAACATGGCGCCCTCGATCTTTCGACCGGCGAGGGCGGCACGATGGCGCCGGCCGAAATCCGGAACAACGCGACGCAGGCGACCGCCACGGACTTCAACCAGAACGAAATGGTCGCGCTGGTCGCCGGCGCTGCGTTCTCGGCCAAGCTCGCCGCTACGGGGAGTCTCGGCCTGTCGCAACAGGACTGGGACAAAATCC
>JANMTJ010000293.1:0-1695 GCA_031390295.1 Oleiharenicola sp. | reverse complement strand
CGGCGCGGAGCGGAGTCCGCGCCCTACCTTTCCAACGCCTGGTCTGGTCCGAGTCCGACGACCTGCCGGGTGTGGTGGTGGACCAGTTTGGCGACACGTTGGTCCTGCAGATCCAGACCCAGGCGATGGAGAAGCGCAGCGCGGTGATCAGCGACTTGCTGGCCGAGCTGACGGGCGCGAAGGAGATCATTTTCCGCAACGATGCGAACATCCGCAAACTCGAGGGCCTGCCGGTCGAGGTGCACACGCGCACCGGGCAAGCATGGGAACCGCGCTGGGTGAACATTGACGGTATTGATTACTGGCTCGATCTGCAGGGCGGACAGAAGACGGGTTTTTATCTGGACCAACGCGAGCAGCATGCCGCAGTGGCCAAGTATGCCGCCGGCAAGCGTGTGCTCGACGCGTTCTGCAACCAGGGCTCGTTTGCCCTCCATTGCGCCAAGGCCGGGGCCGCCGGCGTGCTCGGGCTCGACAGCGCGTTTGATGCGGTCTCGCAGGCCAAGAAGAACGCCGAACGCAACGGGCTGAAGGCGGATTTCCAGGGAGCGAATGTATTCGACTGGTTCACGGCACAGAGGGAGGCCGCGCCGGCGTGGGACCTGATCATCCTCGATCCGCCGCCGTTCGCGAAGTCGAAGTCGGCGCTCGAGGGCGCGCTGCGCGGTTACAAGGAACTCAATTTGCGGGCGATGAAGTCGCTGCTGCCGGGCGGGATGCTGGCGACCTACACCTGTTCGCACCACATGCAGGACGCGCAACTGCGCGAGGTGGTGGGCGAGGCGGCGGCGGACGCCAAGCGCCGCGTGCACATCCTTGAGTTCTGTCATCAGCCGGCAGACCACCCGGTGCTGGTGACGATGCCCGAGAGCGAATACCTGCGCGGTTACATCCTGCGGGTGGAATAAGCTCCTTCACCTGTAGGGTCGCCGCTTGTCGGCGGACCGCATGGCGCGTTGTTCGCGGCCCGGCGACGAGCGCCGGCCCTACAATGAGAGGGTCAGCGCTGCTTCGCGGCGTCGTCCAGATTCCGGCGGTTGAGACGGAGTTGCTCCACCTCCGCCTCCATCATGGCCAGTTCGTCGAGGGTGGCGGGGCGCTTCATCGCCTCCAGCACGTCGCGTTCGCTCTCCAGCAGGGCCACCCGGGTGGCGGCGACGGCGGAGAGGTGCCCGGCGGAATTTCCGCCGAAGATGGCGGCGGCGCGGGTGACCTGGGCGTTGTTGAGCGCCTTGTCCAGCTCGGTCGACTTCACCTTCTTCTCCTCCCGGGTGATCATCTTGTCCAATTTGATGATCATTTTATCCAGTTTCTTGATCCGTTGCGCCGTGACCTCCATCTTGGGGAGCGCCAGGACGTCAGACGGCGGCTTGTCCGCGGGTTTGGCCTGCGCCGGGGATGGAACAGGCACAGGCGCCTTGTCCGCGGCATTGAGGAGGCCCGGCCCGGTGGTGAGGCAGAGCAAAATCAGCAGGCGACACGTTAGGGGGAGATTCACGGCAGACGGGCTAGTGGTTCGGTTGAGGATCAGCAAGGTAGATGTCCATGACCGGAGGATGTTCCCGGCAAAGAAAAGGCCGGACGCCTTGCGACGTCCGGCCTTCCCTTGGTGTGTGTGTTCTTACGGAGCCGGGGGTAGTCAGCTTCGCAAATTTCAGAGGCGGCCGCCGTAGATGGCGCTCTTGCCCAGTTCTT
>JANMTJ010000261.1:0-6713 GCA_031390295.1 Oleiharenicola sp. | reverse complement strand
TGCCAGCCGGGCCATGTCCAGCACGCCGCCAAGGGCGCCTTCGACCCCGCCCAGCGCGATGTGCTGCGGGCCGGCCGGTTGCGGTCTGAATTTGCCAAATTGGCCGCACCGGACTTCACTAGCGCCACCAAATAGCCGATCGACCCAGCCACATTTCATATGGAACCAATGAACAATTTCACGCCCCGCGCCCAGCAGGTGCTCGCGCTCGCCCGCAAGGAAGCTGATCGCTTCCATCACAATTATGTCGGCACCGAGCATCTGCTGCTCGGACTGATCAAGCTGGGACAGGGGGTCGCCGTGAGCGTCCTCCAGAAGATGGGCATGGATCTCGAGACGGTGCGCGCCGAGGTGGAGAAGCAGGTTGGCATCGGGCAGGAATCCAAGACGCCCGTCGGCAGCATTCCCTACACTCCCCGGGTCAAGAAGGTGCTGGCGCTGGCCGGCAAGGAGGCCAAGGCGCTCAACCACAGCTACGTCGGCACCGAGCACATTTTGCTCGGCCTGCTGCGGGAGGGTGAAGGCGTGGCGGCCCGCGTGCTCAAGACCCTCGAGGTGGACATCGAGCGCACGCGGAATGAAATCCTCCGCGAGCTTGATCCCCAGTTTTCCTCCGGCCAGGGCGGCGAAGGCGGCCCCGCGGCCGGTGGGGGCGAGGAAGTCGCCCCGCGGGGCAACGACGACAAGAAGGAAGTCAAGACGCCGGCCCTGAAGGCCTTTGGCCGCGACCTCACCGAGCTGGCCCGCAAGGGCGAGATGGACCCCGTCGTGGGCCGCAAGAACGAGATCAGCCGCGTCATCCAGATTCTCTGCCGCCGCACCAAGAACAACCCGGTGCTCGTCGGCGAGGCCGGCGTGGGCAAGACCGCCATCGTCGAGGGCCTCGCGCAGGAAATCGCCAAGGGCAACGTGCCCGAGATCCTGGCCGAGAAGAAAGTCATCACCCTGGACCTCGCCCTCATGGTCGCGGGCACGAAGTATCGCGGCCAGTTCGAGGAGCGCATCAAGGCCGTCATGGACGAGATCAAGCGGGCGAAGAACGTCATCATCTTCATCGACGAACTGCACACCATCGTCGGTGCCGGCGCCGCCGAGGGTGCCATGGACGCCTCCAACATCTTCAAGCCCGCCCTGAGCCGCGGCGAACTGCAGTGCATCGGTGCCACCACGCTCAACGAATATCGCAAATACATCGAGAAGGACAGCGCGCTGGACCGCCGCTTCCAGATGGTCAAGGTCGAGGCCCCCTCGGTCGACGACACCATCCTGATCCTCAAGGGCATCCGCAGCAAATACGAGGATCACCACAAGGCCACCTTCACCGACGTGGCCCTGGAGACCGCGGCCAAGCTGTCCGACCGCTATATCACCGGCCGTTTCCTGCCCGACAAGGCCATCGATGTGATGGACGAGGCCGGTTCCCGCGCCCGCATCACCACCCTCAACCGCCCGCCCGAGATCGAGGCGCTCAGCAAGGAAATCGAGGAAGTCTGCACCCGCAAGGAGCAGGCCATTGCCGCCCAGCATTTCGAGGAGGCCGCCAAGTTCCGCGACCAGGAAAAGCAGCTCCGCGCCAAGCAGGACGAACTGATCGGGAACTGGAAGAAGACGCGCGACGAGAACCGCATCATCGTCGATGAAGAGCAGATGACGCGGGTTGTCGCCGAGTGGACCGGCATCCCGCTCAGCCGGCTGGAAAAGAAGGAGAGCGTACGGCTGCTCGCGCTTGAGAGCGAATTGCAGAAGAACATCGTCGGCCAGGATCCCGCAACCATCGCGATTGCCCGCGCCCTGCGCCGTTCCCGCGCCGACCTCAAGGATCCGCGCCGCCCGATCGGTTCATTCATGTTCATGGGTCCGACTGGCGTCGGCAAGACCGAGCTGGCCAAGCAGCTCGCCGCCCAGATGTTCGGCAACCAGGACGCGCTCATCCAGATCGACATGAGCGAATACATGGAGAAATTCGCCGTTTCCCGGCTCGTCGGCTCGCCTCCGGGCTACGTCGGCTACGAGGAAGGCGGCCAGTTGACCGAGGCCGTGCGCCGCCGGCCATATTCCGTCATCCTCTTCGACGAGATCGAGAAAGCGCACCCGGATGCGCTGCAGCTCCTGCTCCAGATCATGGAGGACGGCCGCCTGACCGATTCCCTGGCCCGCACCGTGGATTTCCGGAACACCATCATCATCATGACGACCAACGTCGGCGCGCAGCTGATCCAGCGTCAGACAACGATGGGGTTTGCCGCCGCCCATTCGTCGGACTTTCACGACATCGAGAAGCTGAAGGAAAAGGTGCTGGAGGAGGCCAAGCGCATCTTCAAGCCCGAGTTCCTCAACCGCATCAACGACCTCGTGGTGTTCCGTCCTCTCACCAAGGACGACCTGCTCAAGATCGTCGAGATCGAGGCCAGCAAGGTCGTCAAGCGGCTCGCCGCGCGCAAGATCCAGATCGAGTTCTCACCCGAGTCCAAGACCCTGCTCATCGAGAAGGGTTACGACGAGAAATACGGCGCCCGCCCGCTGCGGCGCGCCGTCGAGCACTATCTCGAGGATCCCCTGGCCGAGGCGCTGCTCCGCGGCGAAGTCAAGGAAGGGGAACCCATCCTCGTCGTCCGCAATGGCGACAAGCTGGAGTTCAAGATCAAGTCGCCGACGACGGAAAGCGGAGTCTCGTCCTGAGTCGGAAACTTTTCACGCCGCTGGCATCCTTGCGTGCCGGGGGCGTTTTGCTTTGCTGACCCGGTGCCGACCCGCTTCATTAGACATTGCTCACCCATGAAGTCGTCGCGTTTCGCCTGTCTCGTGCTAATGCTCAGCTTTGCTCCGTTCTCTGGGTATATGAAAGAAAATGTCGTTCCTCCCCCTGATGCGGACGAAGTCGTCTTCCGGCCCACGAACAAGGAGTATCCTCGCGAGCCGCAGATCGTGCTGGGGAAGCGCGAGGCTCCGGAATTCGATGTTGTGCCACTGGCGGTGGAAAGACTTGCCGATGTGGCGCAAATCTATGCCGACTTTTCCAGGAAGGAGGTGCGCGTGCCCCGCAATCTGCTCGACCGTTCGAAGGGAATTGCACGCACAGGCGCGGTCCAAGCCAGGTACTTGATCGCAAGTTATGACTCGGAGCTTCCTAACGCGGGAGTCGACATTGTTCCGCTCGGCCGCGACGTGGTGGCGTTCCGGGCCGGCAAGAGTCTTCAGGAACGAATGGAGGCGCTGACGCCGGCGCCAGCCACACGCGAACAAATCGCCGCCGCAACCGCCGCAATGGGCCAGGACCGATTCTGGCAGCTCATGGAAGCGGCCAGCCGTGGCGACCGGAATGACAGTTTTCGGACGGCAGCAGTCCTTCAGGCCGCGCTTGGTAAACTGCGCGCAGAGGAGATCCTCGGGTTTCAGCTTCGCTTGAACGAGCGCATGGCCGAGAGTTATCGCTGGGATCTCTGGGCGGTTGCGTACATCGTGAATGGCGGCGCTTCCGACGACGGCTTCGAGTATTTTCGCGGGTGGTTGATCGCGCAAGGCAGGGAGTATTACCAAGCGGCCCTCAAGGATCCTGTGTGCGCGGCGAATCGGGCTGGCCATGATCATCAGAACGAGAGCGAGCAGCTGCTCTATGCGGCGCTGGAGGCTTATCAGGCAAAAACGGGCCGGTCGTTACCCGCATTGTCGTTTTCAGGCGCTGCCGAGCCGGCGGGGCAGGCTTGGAAGGAAGATGATCTCCCCAAGCTTTATCCAGAGTTGGTGAAGCGGTTCCACTGACACATGAGCAGCACGAAGGAACAGGCACACGCGCGATTGAGACGTTGCCGGATGATGCCACCTTGCAGGACGCCGCCGATAAGCTGGCGCTCCTTGCTGTGCTCGCGAAAAGCCGGGAAACGTCAAAACGGGCCATTGGAAACCGCAGGCTGAAGTAGAGAAGCTGCTGCCCCAATGGCTGGAAAAGTAATCTGGTCCGACGACGCCATGGCCGATCTGGCCGCGTGCGGACTTGTCTTCGGTCGGGAAAAGGCTTTAATTCCGGGACATGGCCACCTCCACTGCGATCAAGTCAAGTTCCGCCCGCGTCCGTCGCGCCGCCCAAGCGCGACGCCGTCGCACGGAAGACCGGGCTGACTACGCCATCGCGGTGAAACGGTGTGCTGACCTCGACTCGGGCCGCGCCAAGGCGCTAACCCGCGAGGAGGTCTGGCGTGCTTTGGGACTATGAGTTTCACGAGGATGCGCTGCCCAGCCTGAGACGGATCGGGCCGTCAAACCAGGGGAAGGTGCGCGCCTATCTGGACAAGCGGATCAAGGGCGCGTCCAATCCCCGACAATTCGGAAAACCGCTGGTGAGAAATCTGAAAGGCCTGTGGCGCTACCGCGTGGAAGACATCCGCATCATCTGCCGGCTGGAAGACCATCGCTGCATCGTCATGGTCATTGAAGTTGGCCACCGTTCCGCGATTTACGAGGACTGATGCACGTCGAAATCGGGTTTCTCCGTGTGTCACCGTGAAATCCTTGGTCAAATCTGATGCTGGCGGACCGCGGCGCTCAGGCCGCCCTACAGGATTGCCTGCGAATGCGGCACAGGCTTTCCTGACCCGGTGTTGAAACGACTCCTCCTGCCCGCGTTGCTGCTCCTTGCGCCTGTCTGGGCGCAGGAGACCGTGGTCATTCCCGCCAACGAGCTGACCCATGTGCCGAGTCCCACCCGGGTGGCGGGGCTGGTGGACCGGGCGGCGGCGCAGGGGTGGGGCAGCGTGGTCCCGGCCCTGCGGGCCGCGTCGCAGCAAGCCTACGAGACCGGCTCGGGCTACGCGCCCGCCTGGCATTATTTGTACCGCTGGGCGCAGATGCTGGGCATGCCGTACAACAAGGCGATCCCGGCATGGATCAAGGCTGTCGAGGCGGCCAGGGCCGGCCATCCCAACATGGCGGCGAGCTATGCGCCGCGTCCGGGCTCGCTTTCCACCGGCCTCGAGCGCGAGTTGCTGATCGGGTTGCTGGGCAATCCGGCATTTTCGGAGGAATATTTCCAACTCCTGTCCGCGGTCGACAACGCGGCCGAGGTGCTGGCGATCCTGCAGAAGATTTATCACCAGGAGCCAGCCTTGTTTGCGCAGTATCCAAGCCTGGCCCTGGCCATCGCCGTGGTCTACGATGTGCCGCCTCCGCCGACCTGGCCGCATGGGCAGGTGAGCGCGACCCTGTTGCCACGCAAGTTGCCGCCACCCGAGCAGGTTTTTGTTCATTTCACCCGGCTGGACCGGGCCAATAGCACCCTGCACCGGCTGGGACGCCTGCCAGCCAGCGAGTTGAAATTTCTCGTGGATCTGGTCGCCCCGGCGAACGAGCTCGAGTGGGCGCGCAAGAATGTGCCTCAGGGCCTGGCCGACCTCGGCAAGGCCTACGAATTGGTCAAGTACCGCAAGGACCGGGTCACGGCCAATCAGTTCACCTGGCCCGGCACCGACTACAAGTTGTCACACATCCTGCAACAGGGCGGCATCTGCGTGGATCAGGCGTACTTCGCCAGCATGGTGGGCAAGGCGAAGGGGATTCCCACCATCATGTTCCGCGGGGCGGGATTGGACGGACGCCACGCGTGGTTCGGCTACCTTGACGCGAATCAGAACTGGCGGCTCGATTGCGGCCGTTTCGCCGAGCAAAAATACGTCGTGGGGCTCGCCTTCGACCCGCAGACATGGGTGGACATCAACGACCACGAACTGCTCTTCATCACCGAGCGCTTTCGGGCGCTGCCCACCTACAAGCTGTCGGTCATGCATGCGGAGTTCGCGGAGGATTATCTGCAGCAGGGCAAGCACGAGCAGGCGCTAAAAGCCGCCCGCGAGGCGGTAAACCGCGACCGGCGCAACCTGGCGGCCTGGAACATCCTGTTGCAGGCGCAAGCCGCGCTGAATCCCGAGCCACGGGCACGCGAGACGATCCTGCGCGAGGCGGTGCTGGCTTTCCAAAAGTATCCCGACCTGGAAATCGCCTTTTCCCGGCTGCTGATCGAGGTGCTTCGGTCGCGAGGTGAGGCCAGCCTGGCCAATTTCGAGGAACAGCGCCTCGCGACCAAGTATCAATCAACCCGGCCGGACCTAAGCATCGAGCAGGCGGCCTCGACCATCGCCCGCAGCGTGCAGGAGAACGATGTATCCACCCAGATCCGGGTCTACAACCGGGTGCTCGACACCTTCGGCCAGGGCAAAACGATCGCTTTTTACGACAAGGTGGTTGCGCCTTTTGTCATTCATCTGGCGAGTGAGAAGCAAGTGCCCGCCGCCCTGCTGGCCTTGGACCGCGCCCGGCGCACCCTGCGGGTCGAGCCGGGTTCCCAGCTCGAAGGCGAGCTGGCTGCGCTGTCAGCGAGGGTAAAGGCTGGAAATATTGCCCCAAAAACGCCCAACCCCTGAACCTTTCCTTCTTGTCGGCGTCTATGAGGCGGCTTCAACTCTCCATTCACCTACCATGCTCGAAGTTTTCAAAGGCGCCGGCCTCCTCATCTATCCCCTCGGTCTTTGCTCCCTGATCGCCATCTACATCCTCTGTGAGCGGCTTTACGCCCTCCGCACGGATGCCGTGCTGCCGGCCGACCTGGTCGACTCCATCGTGGAGGGCAAACCGCACCCCGGTGGGCGGCATTCGGTGCTGGCACGTGTCATGGAGTTTGCCAACACCCACAAGACGGACACCGAGGCCGTGAAGGCCTTTGCCCG
>JANMTJ010000242.1:0-9169 GCA_031390295.1 Oleiharenicola sp. | reverse complement strand
CGAGCAGGTCCAGTCCCCCACCCGGGCTGCCAGTCACATTATTCTGTCCACCAACGATCCGCCGCGGGTGAAAGCGGCGAGGTTGGCCAGGAAGTGCGCGGCCAGATTGTTGTCCTGGTCGCCCGTGCCGCCGCCGATGTGGCAGGTGATAAAGCAATTCGTGGCCGCCCACAGGGGATGCGCCGGGGGCAGGGGCTCGGGATCCATCACATCCAGGTAGGCCGAAGCGAGTCGGCCCGACTCCAACGCCGCCAGCAGCGCCCCTTGGTCCACCGTGGTGCCGCGACCGATGTTGTAGAACCGGGCACCCGGCTTCATCGCGGCGAAACGCGCGGCCGACATCCAGCCGGTGGTCGCCACGGAGTCAGGAAAAATGTTCACCACGTGGTCGGCCTGCGCCAATGCCGCGGCCAGACCGGTCTCGCCAATCACCGTCACGCCCGCCTCGGCCCCTGGCGTGCGCCGGTAGGCAATCACCCGGGTGCCAAACGGCTGCAGCAATCCCGCCAGCCGCCGCCCGATCGCGCCAAAGCCCAGCAGCAACACCGTGTGGCGGGTCAGCACCGCGTTGGTGAAGCGGTCTTCCAGGTAGCGCCACTCCCGGCTGCCGTCCTGGTTGCGGAGCTGGGTCGGCAGGTTGCGCACGAGGGCGAGCATCTGCGCCAGCACGTGCTGGGCGCACGGGTCGGCGAAGACCTGCGAGGCGTTGGTCACCGGCACGCCACGGGCTTTCATCGCCACGCGAAAATCCTCCCGTTCGTAACGCGTGTATCCGGCCGTGCTCAACTCGAGGAATTTCAGCCGGGGACAATTCATCGTCTGCGCAACATCGGGCTGGCCGAAGGCCACGTCCGCCTGCTCCAGGGTCGGGTCCGCCCCGCCCGCCGCGAGCACCACCGGACTGGCCTTGGGCGAGATGATCAAGCGGTGCCCGTCCGCCTCGAGCTGCTGCCGGAATTCTGTCAGCACCTCGGGGCGGAATCCATGGTTGGTCCATACGACAAGACTCATGCCGCCATCACGCCCGACGGAAATGGGCACGGCAAATATAAAGGTGATACGTTCAGCCGCCTCGATGGCCGCATTGGAATTATCGATTACCCCGCAGACGGCCGCCTGCCGTATGCTGCGGCCATGTACCCCCGGTCCTCCTTCACGGTGCATCCGGCGCGAGGCTTGCCATCCGCCGCCGATCCCAGCACAAAGGACCGACGGGCCGCCCTCTATGGAAGCACTATTAGTCCTGCTGGCACTCTACCTCTTCCTGGCTCTGATCGTTTTTCCGATCTGGGCGTATGTGAAATTCAACAACCTGACGGAAACCCTCGACCGGCTGCGTCAGCACGTCGACGAGCTTCAGGCCGAGCTGCGGGGACTGCGCACCAAGTTGCTCGCCCGACCCTACGAGTCCCCGGCACCCGTGGAACGCCGCGAAGAGCCGCCTGCCCCAGCAGCCCAGCCCTCCCCCGTGACCCCGACGATCCTGCCGGCGGAAGCCGCTTTCCGGGCGACTCCCCCGCCCATCGTCGTTGCGCCGACGTCGGTGAAAGTCGAGGCCGTCGCCCCGCCGCCGGAACCGCTCACCCATCTGGGCGGCCTGCCTGTCGTCAGCGAGCCGGCCATTGAATCTCCGAAACTGGCCGCGGACGACCCCCCCTTGATTGCGGCGGGAACCGCGGATCCCTTGCACGCCGGGCTGCACGAACGCGCCGAAGCTGCACTCAAACGCGTCGCGGTCACGCCTCCACCCCCCGCCTACACTCCGCCGCCGCCCCAACCCCAGCCCAGCTGGATGGACAACATCAACTGGGAGCAGTTCATGGGCGCGAAACTCTTCGCGTGGCTCGGCGGGCTGGCGCTACTGCTGGGTGTCGCGTTCTTCGTAAAATACTCCTTCGAACATAATATCATCACAATCCAGATGCGCGCGGCACTTGGCTTTGTGTTCGGCGCCGGTCTCATCGTGGGCGGCATCCACCTCACGCGCAAAGGCTACACGACACCGGCCCAGACCCTCGTGGCTGCGGGCGTGGTCTCGCTCTATATTGTGACGTTCGCCTGTAACTCGATCTACAAGTTTGAGTTCTTCGGCCCCGTGCCGACGTTCCTGCTCATGACGCTGATCACGGCGACGGCCTTCGTCCTCGCCGTGCGGCTTGAGGCACAGGTCGTCGCCATCCTCGGCCTTCTCGGTGGCTTCCTCACGCCGATCCTGATCAGCACCGGCCACGACAACCCCGTGGGACTCTTCGGCTACCTCGCCCTGCTCGATCTCGGGCTGGTCGCCGTGGCGCTGCACCGCTCGTGGTTCCACCTCGTGCCGCTCGGTGCCGCCGGGACGGTGCTGCTGATGGCCGGCTGGGCGAACAAGTTTTATGCTCCGGAGAAAACCGTCACCGCGATGATTGTCTGTCTCGGCTTCAGCGCACTGTTCATCGGCGCCGCGGAAACCGCGCGCCGGTTCAAGCGGCTCTCTCCTCTCCTCAGCCAGACGGCGATCATCCTTCCGGCGGTGGCCTTTTGTTTTGCGTGGTATTTCCTGGAGTACCCCGAGGTCGCCGCGCGCACCGGGCTGTTCTTCGGCTACGTCTTCCTCGTCAGCCTCGCTTTGTTCTTCCTCGCCTGGCGTGAGAAGCTCGGCGGGCTGGTCGCCGGGGCGGCCGGCGTAACCGCGTTGCTGATGATCCGCTGGGCCGGCCAGGCCTACACTGGCGCACAGACCCCCGTGGCCATGACCGTCTGCCTGGTCTTCTGCGTCGTCTACCTCCTGCTCTATCTCGCCGCGCGCCGGCTGGAGCTGGTCACGCCCCCGGTCTTCTGGGCGGCCGTGGGCCTGCCGGTGGTCGCGCTGGGCTTCGCGTGGATGTTCCTCGGCCATGCCGAGGCGGCCGGCCGCACCGGGTTGTTCTTCGGCTTTGTCTTTGTCGTCAGCCTGTTCGTCATGGCGCTCGCCTGGTTCGAGGGCATGGGCCGGCTGGTCGCGGGCGTGGCGGGCATCACCGCCCTGCTGATGGGCCGCTGGGCGGTCAACACGTTCAAGCCCGAGCAGGCGCTCGTGATCATGACGGTGTGCCTGATATTTGCCGCGATCTATTTTGCCGTCTACCTGCTGGCGCGCCGGTGGGAGCGGGCGACGCCGCCGGTCATGTGGTCGGCCGTGTTCATGCCGATGGTGGCCCTGGCCTTTGCCCTGGCCTTCATGAGCTACTCCGCGGTCGCCGCGCGGGCGGGTCAGATGTTCGGCTTCATCCTCGCCGCCGACGGACTGCTGCTCGCGCTGGCGTGGCTCGACGAACGCCTGCCCCGGCTCCACCTGGTGGCGGGCCTGGCGGTGTTCGGCCTGCTGTCGGTCTGGACCGCGGAGCATCTGAACAATGCGCTGCTGCCCTGGGCGCTGGCCATGTATCTGGTGTTTGCGGCGCTGCACACGGTCTTCCCGCTCGTGCTCGAGCGGCACCGGCCCGCCGCGACGCCGACGTGGTGGAGCCAGCTGTTCCCGCCGCTGACGCTCGTGCTGATGCTGCTGCCGATCTTCAAGCTCGAGTCAGTATCCTTCCTCCTCTGGCCGGCGATCCTGCTGGTCGACCTGATCGCGATCGCCCTCGCCGTGCTGAGCGCGTCGCTCGCCGCCGTGGCCGCCGTGCTCGTGCTCACGCTGCTGGCCACGGGGTTGAGCATCTTCCGCGTGCCGGTCGCCACCGGGCTCGACCTGACGCTGCTGCTGGTCATCGGCGGCTTCGCGGTGTTCTTCATCGCCGCCTGCCTCTGGCTCGTGCGCAAGCTCGGTGACCGGCTGCCGGCGGCGGACCGCCAGCTGTCGGCGGTCTTCGGCGATTCGCGCGCGCAACTGCCCGCGTTCGCCTCGTTGCTGCCCTTCCTGCTGCTGATCATGGCCTGCGCCCGCCTGCCCGTGCCCGATCCCTCGGCGTTGTTCGGGCTCGGGCTGCTGCTGGTGGTGCTAACGCTCGGGCTGGCGCGGTTGCTCGTCATCGAATGGCTGCCCGCCTGCGCGCTCGCGGGCCTCGCCGGGCTGGAGCTGGTCTGGCACTCACGCCATTTCGACCCGGCCGCGACCGGCGGACCGCTCGCGTGGTATGCCGGCTTCTACGCCGTGTTCGCCGTGTATCCCTTCGTTTTCCGGCGGGAATTCGCGCGGCTCACCGGACCGTGGGCGGTCGCGGCGCTGGGCGGCCTCGCCCATTTCTGGATGATCTACCAGGCCGTGAAGCTCGGGTGGCCGGGTGGTGCGGATTACCTGGGCGCGGTGCCCGCGCTCTTCGTCCTCGCGCCGCTCGCCAGCCTGTTCGCCATCCTGCGCATTGGGCCGGCAGACAATCCGAAGCGGCTCAACCAGCTCGCGTGGTTCGGCGGCGTGGCGCTGTTTTTCATCACGCTCATCTTCCCCATCCAGTTCGAGCGCCAGTGGCTCACGGTGGCTTGGGCGCTCGAGGGCGCGGCGCTGCTCTGGCTGTTCCGGCGCGTGCCGCATCCCGCCCTGCGCGCGGTGGGCGCAGTGCTGCTCGTCGTGGCCTTTGCGCGGTTGGCGCTGAATCCGGCCGTGCTCGGCTACCACATGCGCGGCGACACCGGCATTCTCAACTGGTATCTCTACGCCTACGGGCTTGCCACCGCCGCGCTCTTCACCGGGGCGAAGCTGGCCGAACCGCCGCGCCACCGGGTTTTCGGCGTCAACGTCCCGCCCCTTTTCAACACCCTCGGCGTCATCCTTGCGTTCATCCTGCTCAACATCGAGATCGCGGACTACTTCACAACCCCCGGTGCCCGCGCGCTGGCGTTCCAGTTCTCCGGCAACTTCGCCCGCGACATGTCCTACACCATCGGCTGGGCGCTGTTCGCCCTCGGCCTGCTGGTCGCCGGCATCCGCTGGCAGACCAAGGCCGCGCGCTATGCCGCCATCACCCTGCTGAGCATCGCGCTCCTGAAGCTTTTCTTCCACGATCTTGCGCGCCTCGAGGCGCTTTACCGCATCGGCGCGCTCTTCGCCGTGGCGGTCATCGCCATGCTCGCGTCCTTCGCCTACCAACGCTTCCTGCCCGGCAATGAAAAAAATCCTCCCGCCGCTTAGCCGGCTCGCCCTCCTGTTCACCGGTGCCGTCATCACCGCCGGCGCCGCCCTCACACCCACCGAGTGGCAGCACCGGCAGGCCCTCATGTTCGCCGCGCCCGGGCTGACGAAGCTCGCGCTGCCAGCGATCACGTTCGATGCCGCGCAGCCGGACCTTTCCGATCTGCGGCTGATCGACGCCAACGGGCAGGAGCAGCCCTATCTGCTGGATCGCGACCTGGCGGTCCGCGGATTTGAACGGGCCCCGGCCTTCAGCCCCCGGTCCTTCCGCACCAACCGCGAGGGCGACACCACCCAGCTGATCTTCGAGACCGGCACGACGTTCCTGCTTGATGCGATTGACCTTGAGACCTCCGTGCCGTTTTTCCTGAAGGCGGCCCATGTCGAGATCTCGGCGGACGGTGAGACGTGGCAGTCGCTTGGTGCGGCGGTGCCCGTTTTCCGCCAGTTCGGGGCGGAACAACTACGCCTGTCCCTGAACCGCCGGAAAGCTGCCTTCATCCGGTTGACGCTGGATGAATTCCGCTCGCGCCCGATCGCCTTCACGGGCGCCAAGCTGCTGCCGTCCCCCACCCGGGCCGAGCCACCGGTGCTCGCCCCATTGGGCGCGCGGATCACCCGCCGCGACGAATTCGCCAACGAGACCGTGCTCACGGTGACGCTTGACGGCCGCCACGTGTCGCTGGCCGCGCTCGGCTTCGAGGCGAAGGATCCGCTGTTCATGCGCCGCGTGACGGTCGGCATCCGCGAGGTGCAGGGGGCCGTCTCCGGCGAACGCACCATCGGCGGCGGCACCATCTACCGGGTCGCGCTCGATGGCGCGCCCGCCCGGGCGCAGCTCGAGCTGCCGCTGAGCTTCAACCCGCCCACCCGCGAGCTGCTCGTGCACATCCACAATGGCGATTCCCCGCCGCTGACGCTGGACGGCCTCACGGCGAAGCAGCACCCGGTCAACCTGCTGTTCATGGCGCCGGCCACCGGTGCTTACTGGCTGCTCACCGGCAATTCGCAGGCGGTGGCGCCGCGCTACGACCTCGCCGCCTTTGCGGGGGAGATGCGCAAGGCGGACGCCGCCGCTGTCACCGCGGGCGAGTTGGAGGCCATGCCTGATTATCATCCGCGTGAATCGCTCGCCACCGCGCCGATTCCCGACGTGCCCCTGACGGGCGCGCTGCTCGACGCGAAAGACTGGCCGTTCCGCAAAGCCATCCAGATCGCGCGGGCCGGCGTGCAGGAACTTGAACTCGACCTCGAGACCCTCGCCAAAGCGCGGCCGGATTTTACCGATCTCCGCGTGCTCCACGACGGCAAGCAGATTCCCTACGTGCTGGAGCAACCCGCGCTCGCCCGTTCGCTCACCCTGACGCCGGTGCCTGCGCCCGACTCGAAACGCCCCACGGTCAGCATCTGGCGCGTGCAACTGCCCCAAGCCAACCTGCCGCTGCACCGGATCGTGCTGACCTCGACCACGCCGTTGTTCCAGCGCCAGTTCCGTCTCCATGAAAAACTGACCGACCGCAACGTCGGCACCAATTATGACCACGTCTTCGCCACCGAGGATTGGCGCCGCACCCCCGAGCCCGGGGTACCCGAGACCAAGATATTCAACCTGGCCGGGCGGGTCGCCAGCGACACCGTCTGGATCGAAACGGACAACGGCGACAACCCAGCCATCGCCCTCGGCACGGTGCAGGCCGTCTATCCGGTCGCGCGGGCGATTTTTAAGGTCGCGGAGACTGACGGCTTCGCCTTGGCCTACGGCCACCCGACCGTCGCCGCCCCGCGCTATGATCTCAGCCTGGTGGCCGTTAAACTTCTCACTGCCAGCCGCAACGTGGCGCAGCTCAACGCGGGCGAACCCACCACCCCGGCCGGTAAGTCGATGGCCGGGCTCAACGGCGGCTATGTTTTCTGGGGTGCACTCGTCGTCGTCGTCGTCGTTCTGCTCGTCGTCGTCGCGAAGCTGCTGCCCAAACCACCGGCCGTCTGACGAGGTTTTGCTTGCTGTCCCCTACACGGATTTTTCGGGTTAACCGGGCCGGATTGTGCCCCGTTAACCCCATCACTTGCTTTTCCCCCATGGAGACCTACGGTGCACCGCGCATGTTGCCCCCTCCTCCACGCCCCGCCACCGGTGCCCTGGCGCTCGCCACCGCATTGGTATTGCTCACTGCCCTGCCCCAGCCGTTCGCCGCCGAGCTGGAAGCCGGCCCCGCCGCCGCCCGCGGCAAGCTGAAGGACATGGAAGCGCCGCGCCAGCTTGCCCCGATCGTCGAGCCGGCTTCCGACGAGGCCCAGCAAGCCCTCTCCCGCATGAAACTGCCGGCCGGGCTGCAGGCCAGACTGTGGGCCGCCGAGCCGATGCTGGCCAACCCCGTCGCCTTCAACCTCGACGCGCTGGGCCGGGTGTTTGTCGCCGAGACCCACCGCTACCGCACCAGCGTGCTGGATATCCGCGACTACATGTGGACGCTCGAGGATGACCTCGACAACCGCAACCTGGACGACTTCTCCGCCAGCATCCGCCGTAATTTCGGCGTGGAGGGCGAACAGGAGCTCTCCCTGGAGTCCGAGCGCCTGATGCTCCTCGAGGACACGAACGGCGACGGCCAGGCCGACCGATCCTCCGTGTATGCCGACAACTTCCGCTCGCCGATGGACGGCATCGCCTCGGGCGTCCTGATCCACCGGGGCGACGTGTGGTTCACCAACATTCCCTCCCTCTGGAAATTCACCGGCAAAGCCAAGGCCGAGACCCGCACGGAGCTGCTCCGCGGCTTCGGCATCCGCTTCAACTACACCGGCCACGACTTCCACGGCCTGGTCCTCGGGCCCGACGGGCGCTTGTATTTCTCCATCGGCGACCGCGGCGCCAGCGTCCCGACCAAGGAAGGCGGCGTGGTCCATGCGCCGGATACCGGCTCGGTCTTCCGCTGCTGGCCGGACGGCCGCGGCCTGGAGCTGTTCGCCACCGGCCTGCGCAACCCGCAGTCCCTCCTCTTCAACGAATACGGCGACCTCTTCACCGGCGACAACGATTCCGACCAGGGCGACGAGGAACGCCTCGTGCACGTGGTCGAGGACGGCGACAGCGGCTGGCGCATCGGCTACCAGTTCGCCCCGCGCGGCGCCGCCGGCCCGTGGAACGCCGAGAAGCTCTGGCATCCCCGCCATGCGGACCAGCCCGCCTACCTCCTGCCCCCGATCTGCAACATCGAGGACGGCCCCTCCGGCATCGCCTACTACCCCGGCACCGGCCTCACCCCCGCCTACGCCGGCCACATTTTCGTCACCCACTTCAAGGGCGCCATCACCAACTCCGGCATCTTCACCTACAAGCTGAAACCGGCGGGCGCCTCCTACGCCATCGAGACCGCCGCGCCCTTCCTCACCGGCGCGCTGCCGACCGACGTCCGCTTTGGACCGGACGGCAAGCTCTACTACTCCGACTGGGCCGAGGGCTGGCCGAAATCCAAGAAGGGCCGCATCTATTCCATCTTCGATCCCAAGCTCGCCGACGCGCCGGCACTGAAGGATATCGCCAAGCTCATCGCTTCCGACTTCACGAAGAAACCTGTCGCGGAACTTGCCGCGCTCCTTGCCCACGCCGACTGGCGCGTGCGCCTCGAGGCCCAATACAGCCTGGCCGAGCGCGGCGACGCCGCCCTCGCTGCCTTCACCGCCGCGGCCGCGGGACCCGACGCCCAGGCCCGACGCCATGCCGTGTGGGGCCTGAGCCAGCTCGCCCGCAATCTCCCGGCTGCCGTCGAAGCGCTTCGTCCGCTCGTGCGGCACAACGACTCCGAGGTCCGTGCCCAGGCAATCAAGGCGCTCGGCGATCTGCGTGACACCGCCTCGAGTGCAGCCTTTGTTGCTGCGCTCACCGACGGCACCGCGCGCGTAAAGTTCTTCGCCGCCGAGGCCCTGGGGAAGATCAAGCACGCCGCCGCTACCCCCGCTCTCCTCGCCGCCGTGCGCGCCAACAACGACGCCGACGCCTATCTCCGCCATGCGCTGGTGCTGGCGCTCTCCCGCTGCGCCACCCCGGAGCAGCTTACCGCCCTCGCCCAGGACGACTCCCGC
>JANMTJ010000217.1:0-4728 GCA_031390295.1 Oleiharenicola sp. | reverse complement strand
CCACTGCTTTTTGCCGGCCCGCAGGCCACCGCCGGGGACGATGTAATGCACGTGCGGATGATGCTGCAGCTGCCGGCCCCAGGTGTGGAGCACGCCGACGAAGCCGAGTTCGCCGCCGAGCAACCGCGGCTCGGCGGCGACTTGCTGCAAGCTCGCCGCACTCTCGGCGAAGAGCCCGTCGTGCATGAGTTCCGGCTGCGCCCGGAACGCGCCACGCAGTTCCTCCGGCACGGTGAAGGTCACCAGAAAATACGGCACCGGCAGCAACCGCTGCGTTTGCCGCTGCGTCCACGCCGCCGTGCCCGCGCCGCCGCAGCGCGGACAGGCGCGGTGATGACAACTGTGGTAGGCAAAGTCTGTGCCGGAGCAATCCGTGCAGCGATACACGTGCCCGCCGAGCGCAGGCGTGCGGCAGCGCGCGATGGCCGCGAGCGCACGCCGTTGCGCCGGTGACGCCCACGGCGGCACCGGCTGGCTCGTCAGCCAGTCAGCCAGAACGGACACGGCGAAGCGCGACCGCGGGCTACACCGTCGGGCTTCTCGGCGGCAACAATCGGGCCACGGCGGCGCACGCGCCCGCCTCGTTGACCGCCGTCAGATGCGCATAGATCAGCGTCGTCTCCAGCGAACTGTGACCCAGATACGCCGAGATCAGCCGGATGCTCACGCCCTCATCGAGCAGATGCGTCGCATACGAGTGCCGCAGCGTGTGCACCACCGTGCCCTTCGGCAATCGCGCCGCCGCCACCGCCAGGCGCATGCACGTCTGGATGGAGCCCACGCCCATCGGTTCCAGCGTCTTGCCGAGCGTGGCCAGCGAAGACACGCCGTCGCGCCAGCCCCGGCCCACCCCGGGGAAGATGAACCGCGGGTGCCGGTGGGTTTTCCAGAACTCACGCAACTCCTGCAGCATCGCCGGCGGCAACGGCACGTCGCGGTCCTTCTGGCCCTTCGCCAGCCGGATGCGCACCCGGCCGGGGATGCGCAGGTCGCCCACCTCGAGCTGCACGGCTTCACCGATGCGCAACCCGCACGCGTAGATGAACCGGAACACCGTCAGGAACCGCGGCGTGCGAATCACGCTGAAGAGCCGCGCCACCTCCTCCCGCGTGAGCACCTGCGGCAAGGTCTGCGCCGAGGGCGAGCTCACCAGGTCGAAGAGCTTCCAGTTGCGCCCGAGGTGCAGGTTGTAGTAACCGCTCAGGGCCGAGACCGCCGTGCGCATCGACGACGGCGAATAGTGGTGGGCTTCCTTGAGGTGCAGCAGATGTTCGCGCACCTGCGCCTCGTCGAGGCCGGCCGGGTCGCCGCCGTGGCGCGCCGCGATCCGGCGCACGTAGCGCAAATAATCCTTCTGCGTGGAAAGCGCGCACGAGCGCAGTTTGAGCAGCTTGGCGTAGCCGATGAGCGACTCCGGATCGGGCGGGAGGGGTTGCTTGTTCGCGCCACCCTTCGGTCAACGACAATTGATTCCCAGCAGTGACGACAATTAGAACCCGACACAACGTGTCGGGGAAGGGAGAGGGGTCCAAGGGGAGAGGGCGCAGCCCTTTCCCCTCCGGAAAGAAAGAATAGCTTTGGGGAGGGGCCGAGGGGAGGGGTGCTTAGGCACCCCACCCCCTCCCGACCCGTTGGGTTGAGATGAACGAGGGAGTGAGGATGTCCGGATTGATCGCGCCGGTTTATCAGGTGCGGCGGTCCTTGGCGGCCTTGGCGCGGAGGCTCTCGCCGGCGAACTCCAGGATGATGCTGCGGTGAACGAGTCGGTCCACCGCGGCCATGGCGGTCATCGGGTTTTTGAAGATCTTGTCCCACTCGGAGAACACGAGGTTGGAAGTGATCAGGACCGATCTCTGGCGCTCATAGCGTTCGGCGAAGAAGGTGAAGAGCACTTCCATCTCGTCCTGCGCCTGGCTGACGTAACCGAGATCATCGCAGATGATCGCATCGAAGCGGTGCAGTTTGGCGAGCAAGGCCGGCAGCTTCAGGTCGCGTTTGGCCACCAGGAGCTGGTTGACCAGCTTGAAGGTGGGCAGGAACAAAACCTTGAGCTGGTGGCGCTGGATCAACTCGCGACCGAGGGCGGCGCAGAACAGGGTCTTGCCCCGGCCCGGCAAACCGAACGTGAGGAGGTTGTCGCCGCGCCGAACAAAATCGCCGGAGAGCAGACTGGGCAGTTGCCGGCGGGCCTTTTCGGGCAGCTTGGCCTGATCGATGGCGGCCAGATTTTGGCCCAGCGGCAACGCAGCCTCTTTGAGCAGGCGCTCAATGCGGCGACGCAGCCGCTCGTTGAGCTCCCCTTCGGTGAGCTGGTGCAGGAAGCGCAGATAACCCCAGTTATCGGCCTCGGCGCGGGTGATGGCCTCGGGATAATCCCGGGCGAGCGTGGTGAGGCCCAGCGAACGCAGGAGGATGGGCAGGGTGCTGGCACTCATGCGATCACCTCCTGGGCGCCGCCGAGTTGGTCGTAGCTGGCCAGTTCCGGGACAAAGACGGCAAGGATCGTGGGTTCCGGGACGGTCCCCAGCCGGGCGCGGATCTGCTCGACGGTGGGATCAAGCGCTTCCCTCAGGAGGACGCTGAGCGCCGCCGCCACCGCCGCTTCGCCCGTGTCGGCGGCCAACGCGAGCACCTGCACATAAAGTGCGTCCGCGCGCTTCGGTTCCAGCAGGACCAGCCGGTCGTAGGCCTGGCGGAACACCAGCGCCGGGAAGAGCTGCTCCCGATAGAGGCAGCGTTGGAACGCCCCGGGCTTGCGCACGAGCGACGCGATAATGTGCCGGTAATCTATCCGGGCCTCGCGACCGGGCCGGCGCGGGTAGCGGGCGATCTCGACTTGAGCATAATGCACGCTCAGTTCCGTCTCCGTCAGCCGGACCTGCACCAGGTAGCCGACGTAGTTGGACGGCACCGAGTAGGCACAGCCCTTGGCCCGGATCGTCGAGTAGCTCGACACCCGCACCGTCAGTTCCTCGGCCTCCGGGAAGCGCGTCGCCGGCAACGGCCGCAAGCGCGGCCGTTCTTCGGCGACCCTGGCCTGCCGGAGGAGATTGGCGCCGGTGCAGATCTGGCCGACAAACTCGGCGTAGGCCGCCTCACTGGCAAAGTCCCGGGACCCGCGCAGGATCAGGTGGTTTTTGAGCCGCCGCTTGAGATGGCCGTTGGCCGACTCGATGTCGCCGTTCTCGTTCGGGCAGGCGACGTGGATGGTGGTCGGCTCCACGGCGTAATGGGCGCAGAGCGCCAGATATCCGGTATTGAAACCGCGTTTTTTGGAGGTGCGATCCAGGGTATGCGTCGCCGTCGAACTTTGGTCGGTCTGCAACTGGACCGGCACGCCCCCGAGAGCCCCGGCCGCGGCTTGGAAGCCGACCCGCAGCGACAGGAGCGACTCGGAGTGACACGGCACCGCCCACTGCCAGTTGCTGTAGGGCAGGACGGTGTGGCAGAGCCAATGGCCAAAGGCCGCACCGGCCACGGTGACGCCCAGCTCGTCGGCATGCGTCCAGTCCAACTGCATCGCCTGCCCGGGCTCGCGCACCTGCGGAAAGTGGACCTCGCGGGGCGGCCCATGCTGGGCCCGCCACTGGCGGACCCGGCGCTGGAACGTGCGCAGGGCGTGGCCCGGGGCCAAGGCGGGATCGGCGCCGAGCAGATGCTCGAACAGCGCCTTCACCTCCAGTTCCGGACTGGCTTCCAGCCACGGCTTGGCCTGCAGCCAGAGTGCCTCCAGCGGATCCTGCCGCGTGCGCCAGGTGTGGGGCGTCTTCAACTGTGCGGGCCCGGCCTGCGCTTCAAGGTAACGGGCGGCGGTCTCCCGATGCATGCCGGCTTTCAGGGCGGCGTCGCTGACGACGCCGGTTCGTTGATAGGTGGTCATTAATCTGCGGTATTGCTGCTCGGTAATCATGGGCCTGCGAAGGGGCCCGAGCGTTACCGCCCACGCAGACCAACGAACACTCTATTACCCCCACCGAGACTGCTGGTTTTTAATTGTCGCCAGCGACACCACGATGTCGGGTTTTAGTTGTCGTCGTGTCGGGGTCTAATTGTCGCGGGGGGGCAGGCGGCCCATCGCTGCGGCGGAACGAGGCGGGTCAGGGTGAGATAGGAGGCGGCCAGCCCGGCAAATCCGCAGACGACCACCGTGGCGTGCTGCAGGGCGAAGAACCCAAGCTGCCGGAAGGTGAGCAGGTCGATCGCGCCGGCCAGATGCTGATACAGCGGCGCGACCCGCAGGGGATACACGGCGCCATTGAAAGCGAAGTCAGTCTGGCCGACGAAGACCGGGAATATGCCCGCCCGCCACTGCGTGACAAAGTCCGCGAGCATGTTGGCATACCAGAGCGCGTCGCCCGAGCCGATCTGCCGTCCCGTCAGGAACGGATGGAACAACCAGCAGCCGGTGGCGAACAGGACGAGCCAGCGCGCTATTTCCGCCCGCGGGGAAAAGGGCCCGGATGCTGTCGTTGGGGGCGTCGGACCGTCCGGCATGGTGCGCGAATTCAAGTTTTGGTGGCAGCATGCGGCTACACGAACTTCAGTTTGCGGGCGGCGAAGAACACCATGCGGAGCAGGAGCCAGCCGTGCTTCCAGCGCTGGATGTTCGTCGTGCCATAGGTCCGTTCGCGGTAGCGGATCGGGACATCGGCGATCTTCAGGTTCAGCTTGGCGGCACCGAAGAGGAGGTCGAAATCGCCGAAAGGATCAAAGTCGCCGAAGTAGGCG
>JANMTJ010000207.1:0-17299 GCA_031390295.1 Oleiharenicola sp. | reverse complement strand
ATGAGTGCCCCCGCCGCGTCGCCCGCCGTCACCGTCGTCATCCCGATATTCAACGAGGAAGCGGTGCTGCCCGAATTGCTCGAGCGGCTGACCAAGCTGTTCGACGGCCACCCCGCCATTCGCTGGGACGCCCTGCTGGTGGATGACGGCAGCCGCGACCGCTCGGCGACGCTGGTGCGTGCGCAGGCCGCGCGGGACCCGCGCTTCGGGCTGATCGAGTTCAGCCGCAATTTCGGCTTTCAGGCCGCGCTCGCCGCCGGCCTGGCGCATGCGAAGGGCGATGCCATCGTGACGATGGACGCCGACCTGCAGGACCCGCCGGAACTCATCCCCGCCATGGTCGCCAAGTGGCGCGAGGGCTCTGAGGTTGTGCTCGCCGTCCGCCGCACGCGCCAGGAAACCGGCGTGCGCCGCCTGGGCATGGATCTTTTCCACGGCCTGTTCGGCCGTGTGGCTGATTTTCCCATCGAGGCCAACACCGGCACCTTTGGCCTGATGAACCGCGCTGCGGTGGACGCACTCAACCAGCTGCCGGAACGCAGCCGTTTCTTTCCGGGCCTGCGCTCGTGGGTGGGCTTCACCACCGGTGAGGTGAGCTACGACCGGCAGGAGCGTGCCGCCGGCCAGCCGCAGCAGACCTTGGGCAAGCTGCTGCGCTACGCCCTGGACGGGGTGTTCAGCTTCTCCTACCTCCCGCTGCGCGTGCTCACCTACTCCGGGGTCACCATCGCACTGCTGGGGTTTGCCGCGGCCATCTTTTATGCCGTGCGACGGATCATCGGTATCGAGACGGCGCCGACCGGCTACACGACCCTCGTCACGATCGTGCTCTTTCTCGGCGGCGTGCAGTTGATCGGCATCGGTGTGCTGGGCGAATACCTGGCGCGGGTCTATGATGAGGTGAAGCAGCGTCCCACGTACATCGTGCGCCGCCCACCTTCCAAATGATGGCCGGACGCGTCCTGCGGATCGCCGTGTGGGGCGGACTGGCGCTGGTGCTGCCGGTCGTGGCCTACCTGCTCGTGAACACCACGTTCATGATGTATGATGACGAGGGCTACCTGCTGATATCGCTGCGCAATTATCTCGCCGGGCTGCGGCTCTACGACGATGTCTTCTCCCAATACGGCCCCTGGCCGTATGTCTACCATCAGTTCATCGCCGGTATCCTGGACACTCCGATCACCCACATGCTGGGGCGCGGCCTGACCGTCCTGCACTGGGCGGGGTGTTCCCTCCTCGGCGGGATGCTCGCCCGGCGGCTGACGGGCAAGCACGTCGCCGGCTGGGTGACCACAGTCGCGATTTTCGGTCTCTGCTGGCAGATGACGTCCGAACCCTCGCATCCCGGCAGCCTCATCGCCTTGCTGGTGGCGCTGGCCGCCTTGTGCGCCAGCCGGGTCGATGGCATCGCCCGCATGGCCGGAGTGGCCGCGGCCGGGCTGGGCGTGATCGCTGCGCTGCTCGTGCTCACCAAGGTCAATGTCGGCCTGCTGCTGATGGCCGGCGTGGGCTGCGCCGCGTTGCGTTACACCGCCTGGCCGGAACGCTGGCGGCGGACGGCGGCCCTCGCCGGTGCGGGTGGCATGGTCCTGTTGCCCTGGGCCCTGATGGGCCGGCAACTTGACCGCGAATGGGTAATGGGTTTCGCCCTGCAGTTTTCCGCCGCCGCCGCCCTCCTCCTGTGGGTGACCCCACCTTCCCGCACCGGCCGGTTTCTTTCCGTCCGGTTGTGGTGGGCCACCGGCATCGCCGCCCTCCTCACGGGCGCCGTGGTCTGCCTGATCGTACTCATGCGCGGCACGAGCCTGCGGGCACTTCTCGACGCGGTCCTGATCAATCCCATCAAACTGCCAGCCCGGTTCGTGGTGGAATTCAAATGGCTGCCCGCGGTCTGGCCGGTGGCCGCCATCTGCTGGGCGACTGCGGCGCGCGCCGGCTGGGAAATAAGACGGCACGGGGAAACGACCCCAATCACTCGGTGGATCATCGTGGCCCTCCGGCTCCTGGCGTTGGGGTGGTTCGCGTGGCACGCCCAGGACTGGCTGACCTATTTCGGCATCAGCCACTTCATGGTGTTCTGCCTGCCACTGCTGCCGATTTTTGTGGTGCCGATTCGGCCGGATTCCGCCCCGCATAGAGTCGGGCGATTGAGCCTGTGGTTCGTCGCCCTGGTCGCGCTGCCCCAGGTCCTGCATGCCTTCCCGGTGGCCGGAAGCCAGATGGCTTGGGCGACTTTTCTGCTGTTGCCGCTTTTTGCCGCCGGCGTAGCCGAGGCTTGGGAGTGCCTGGCGGCGGGCGCGTCCCGGGGTGGACGGTGGATCGCGCCCGCCGGTTGGGCCGCCTTGCTGCTGGTCGGCCTGTTTCAACTCGGCCAGCTGGCGCAGACCGGCTGGACCCGTTACCACACGTCACGCCCGCTCGATCTCCCGGGTGCGGCGGACATCCGCATCGAGGGTTATTTCCGCCAGGCCCTCCGCCTGCTGACCCTCAATGCCAGCATACATGCCGATGTGCTGTTTTCCCGCCAAGGCATGTACAGCTACAATCTCTGGAGCGGCGTGCCGACCCCGACTGCGCAGAACGCCACCCACTGGTTCTGGTTGCTGGATGAGACGCGCCAGCAGGAAATCATCGAACGACTCAAGACCACGCCGCGTTCCGCATTCATTGTGAGTCGCGCGCTGGACGACCTGCTGACCAAGCTGCACGTGTCGATGGACAGTCCCCTGCAGTCCTATCTGACCAGCCACTACAAGCCCCTGCTGGATTATCATGACTTTATTTTCTATGTGCCGAATGACAGCCGGGCCGTCGCCTTCGGCCAGTATGAAGTCCTGACGGCGGACACCCCGGACCACTCCGGCCGGCCGCCGGTGCTGTTCCGCACCAATCTCGCACTCAAGGGCCGGCCCGCTTCCATCCGCCTGGAAAGATTCATATCCCCGTGGGACGTGGTCGCTGATCTGGCGGGACCGGGAACCCAGGTTTTTCTGGAGCCCATCAACCGGACCGGGGATGTCACGGGGTCCGCCATCCGCCTGCCCGTGGAGCATGAACTCCGCGGACTCTACCGCCTCTCGGCCTTTAACTCCGCCCAGCCCTCGGCCGTGAGTTTGCGCCAGTCCACACTGGTGGTGCGCGACGCGAACGGCATGATCCTCGGCGAAGCGGATTTCTAGGCGATCAGCGGCGGCGGGCCACCAGCAGCAGGCTGACCCCGAACGGAAACGGCACCCGCCAGAAGGCCGGACGCACAAACAGCCAGCGCAACAAGCCATTCACCCTAGGCGCTGGTTGCTGGTCCTCGGAACGAACCTGACCGGCTGCTGCCGGGAAAATTCTCCGCCACTTCCGCACTGCCCAGACCGCCGGATAGACCAAGACATTGGTGTAGTTCACGTGCAGTACCTCCCATTGTTCCGCCGGGAACAGCGCCCGCAACTGCGGCCGGGAATAGCGCCGGTAGTGGTGCAGCGCTTCATCCCAGTCGCTCCACAGCGCCATGCTTGCGGGCACCGTCACCAGCGCCACGCCGCCCGGCTTGAGCAGGCGTTGAAAGCCCGCCACCACCGCCCGGTCGTCCGGCGTGTGTTCCAGCACGTCGAGCGCGGTGACGTAGTCGAGTGAGGCGGCGGGCAGCGGCACCTGATCACCCGCGAGGCTGAGAATTTGCTCGGGCCGGAACCGCGTGCGCAGCAATCGCAGCGACTCTTCATGATCGTCCAATACCATCACCCGGCAGTCCGTCTCCATTTCCTTGGCAAATCGGCCGGTGCCCGCCCCACAATCCAGCAGCAGGTCCTGCGCCTGCGGGGGCCCAACCCGCCGCAGCCAGCCGCGAACCAGCTCGCGCTTGCCGGCGTAATACCAGTGCCCCTGCTCCATCTGGTCCATGTTGGCGTATTCCTCGGCGTTCATGCGGAAATCACGTGGAGGTTGTGTGCCGCGCCGGAACCTGTCCATACTGCTTATCAAAGTTCCCTCTCCGGCCCACGCTTGTCCCCCACCCGCCCACCTCTCCCGTCCCCCTGGTTGATCGGCCTCGCGCTGCTGCTGGCGCTGGGTCACGCCGGGCTCGCCACCCGTGCCACGCGGGAGAAATCCACCACGGCCGACGAACTCGCCCATGTGACCGGCGGTTACACCTTCAATCACTGGCACGACTACCGCCTGCATCCGGAGAACGGCATTCTGCCGCAGCGCTGGCAGGCGCTGCCCGCGACGCTGGGCGAAACCGCTTATCCGGCCCTATCCACGCCGGGCTGGCGCAAGTCCGTCGTATGGCTCGTCGGCTATGATTTCTTCTACCAAAGCCGCAACGACCCGGAGTGGTTGCTCTTCACCGCCCGGGCCATGAATTCACTCTTCGGCGCCGCCACGGTGCTGCTGGTGTTTTTCTGGTCATATCGCCTGTGGGGCACGTGGGGCGCGCTGGTCTCCGCGGTTTTCTGCGCGCTTTGTCCGACCATGCTGGCGCACAGCGGACTGGCGACCTCCGACATGGGCATGGCGTTTTTCTTCCTGGCCTTTCCCGCCGCCTACTGGCGCCACCTGCATGATGGCCGGTGGCGCGCGTGGTGGCTGAGTGCGGCGCTCCTCGGGCTGGCCGCCGTGGCCAAATACACCGCCGTGCTGCTGCTGCCCCTTGCCGTGGTGCTGGCGCTGGTGCGCACTCTGCGCCCCGAGCCATTGGAACTGGCCGGTTGCAAGTTTCTCACCCCGCTCGGCCGCTTCGGGGCCATCACGGCTTCCACCGCGGCGCAAGGTCTCGTCGCACTCGCCGTGATCTGGGCCTTCTTCGGGTTCCGTTACAGCCTCTTCAACCCCGCGCTGCCGGGCGGCGAGCTCAACCTTTCGTGGGACATCCTGCTCAACTTTGGCGGCTGGAAGGCGTCGTTGATCAATTTCTGCCGGGAGTGGCGACTGCTGCCGGAAGGCTGGCTGTACGGGCTGGCTTTTGTGCTCCAGCACGCCCAGGCGCGCGGGGCCTTTCTCGACGGGGATTACAGCATCTTCGGCTGGGTGGAGTTTTTCCCCAAGGCCTTTCTCTACAAGACCCCGCTCTCGCTGCTCGCCGGTCTGGCGGCCGGCGCCTTGCTGCTGATCCTGCGGCTCCGGGAGGCAACCCGGGCGCAACTCACCGGGCACCTCTACCGCGTCACACCCCTGCTGGGGCTGTTTCTGGTTTACTGGCTTTTCTCCCTCTTCAGCCACCTGAACATCGGCCACCGTCACATTCTGCCCACCTACCCCGTGCTCTATATTTTCTGTGGCGTCCTTGGCTGGGCGGTCGTCCGGGCCTGGCGGAGTTCGCGGACGAGCGGCCTCGCCGGAGCGGCCCTCCTCGTCGGCTTGCTGGGCTGGCACACCGCCGTCGCCGCGAAGATCCACCCCCATTACCTGGCGTATTTCAGTCCGGCCATCGGGGGCCCGACCGAAGGCTACCGGCACCTCGTCGACAGTTCGCTTGACTGGGGCCAGGATCTCCCGGCTCTGGGGAAATGGCTGAACACCCACCGCAAACCGGACGAGCCCGTTTATGTTTCCTATTTCGGTTCCGGTGAACCGACCCGCTACATCGGCGATGCCGTGCTCATGCCCCGGTTGTCCACCTTCGACCGGCCGCGGCCCTGGTATTGGTGCGAGCCCGGCGTCTACGCCATCAGTGCCACGATGCTCCAGATGGTTTACCTGCCGGGACAGGCGGCGTGGAACGGGGAGCGTGAAAACAAGTATCAACAGTTGCGCCAGAACGACGCCCGGTTCCGCGCCCTCAAGGCCAGCCCGGAAGGACAATCCGAACTCATGGGCAGCATCACGCCCGACGAATGGGGCAATGCCTGGGCTCTCTATGAGAATCTGCGCTTTGCCCGCCTGTGCCAGTACCTGCGCGCCCGCGAACCCGATGGTATGGCCGGCTACTCGATCTTGATTTATCGGCTCACGGCCAGTGAGCTGGCCGCCGCGTTGGAAGGCGACACCCGGACCCTGGCCAACGCGATCGAACAGGCCCACGCGCACGCCCGGCCCTGAAGCCGACCCGGGCACCTCACGGTACCAGCCGGACGTCCAGCGCGGCCGGAACAACCGTACCCGCCACTGCCTTCGGAATATCCACGGTGATCAATGATACGACGTCCGCCGGAAGAGGTACTTCCACGCGCAGTCGCGCTCCGGGTGGCAGCACCCCGGTCGTTCCGCCGAGCGGCGTGCCCAGGGTGAATGTCGCTGCCGTCCCGCCGGTGTTGATCAGCTCCAGCTGCACGGGTTCGCTGTCCCAGGTGCGCACCAGCAATTCATGCCGCCGGGTCGTGTCCGTGCCGGTCAACCGGTTGCGATAAAGCATGGGCACCGGTCGTTCGCCCGCACCCAGGGCGCGATAAGCGGCGAGACTGAAGGCGTGATGTTCGTCGCCCTCGTAGAGCCACGTGCGACCCATGACCGGGCCCTCGCGTCCGATGAACTTTGCCGCCGGCACGATCAGCCAGCCTTCATCCACGTGCACCGCTTCACTTGCACGATCAGATGCGAGTGCCGACAATCGCCGCGGAGCGACCAGCCGAATGGGCTGCTGCCGGTAGAATGCCGCCAGAGGCAGATTCATGGGCAAGGCCAGGCGCAACGGTTCCGCGGGCCGGTCAAGGCCGGCCGACCAGTCGCGCCAGTTCTGGTAAAGGTGAAAGCCCACCGACTGCCCGGGCCGGGTCACCGCCGGCCAGCCCGATTGATAGGTGTCGAACATGGCTGCGCCAAAGCCATGCACACTGGCGGCCGCCACGAGCGTCCACGCCGCCACGCACAACAAGCGCGGCAGGGTTCCCAGCCACCAGGCGACCAGCACCGCCAGCCAGGGCGCAATCAGCACGACAAAGCGGAACAGGTACGGATGCCATTGGACGCGCCAGTGCATGAACAGCACAAAGGCCGCGATGGCCGCCGCCCAGACCAGGGCCAGTTCCCCGTCGGGGGTTCTGCGCCGCCGCCACGCGACCATCACTGCGACCAAACCGAGACCCGGCAACAGCACGCCGGCGGACGACACATCGGCATCCGGTGCCGCCACGGCATAGATTTTTTCCAGGTTGGCCCGCCGGTTCAGCTCATCGAATGCATAGGGATCCTGCTCCGGCAGTTGGCGAATGACCGCCGCGCCCATCGCCGTGGTGGCCGATCGCCACCACGGGGGCTGCGAGTTCGGCTCACATAGCTGGGCGAAGGATGACGTGAGGTTGAGGCGCAGTTTTTCCTCCGATCCGCGCAGGTCCGGTGTCTTGCCGTGGTGCCACACGACAAAATTCTCCGGCCCCAGCACTCCGCCGTAGGCCCGCGCATTGCGCACAAGCACCGGCAGCACAAACACTGCCACCGCCAATATGCCACCGACCAGCGTTTGGGTCCACGCCGCGCGGCTGGCCCGATGGCGCCAGGCCAGCCAGCCAACGACAAGCAACAACCCTGGGACAAAATAGACGACCGTGCCCTTGGCCCCCAGGGCCAGTCCCGCGCCCACGCCGCCCAGCCACGAGCCTTCGCCCCGCTGCAGCGCGGCGAGCCACATATAAAATGCCGCCGCCAGCACGCCGGCGGTGAACAAATCCGTGTAGACGGATGTGAATTGCGGCGCGACATTGGCCAGGCCGAGGAACAGGCCCGCTGCGCCCATGGCCGCGCTCCGTCCGAGGCCAGTGAGTCGCGCCAAGCCCATCGTCGCGCCCAACGCCAGAATTCCACCCAACGCCTGCGCCACGGCAGCCGCTTTGTACCCCGCGGGCATGATCGTCAGGAACCAGGCCATCACCAGATCCGGCACCACCGGCATATAGTTCAGCCGCGCATCATCCGTCGTAATAACGGTGATGCGCCCGTCCTGCAGCCACTGCCCCACCCGTGGCAACCTGTAGCTAAGCGCATCAAACACCACCGGGTGGGAGGCGAAGGCAAGTGCCATGAGCGCCACTGCCGTAACCATCAACAGGCCGGCCAACCACGCCTCGACTCCCGGCATCATTACCACCTGTCCAATATCCCGCGCAAGCTGACGCAGTGCGGCCCAGTCATCACGCCATTGCGATCTCCTCGCAGCTCCGAGCAACGCCAGCCCGGCGGCATGAACCAGCAGAAAGCCCGGCTGGCCCAGCCCACCCGTGGCCCCCAACAAGACTCCGGCCCCGGCCACCAGCGTGAAACCCGCCAGTACCCACGCCAGGGTGCGTTCCAGCAAGCTGCGCGAATGCGGGGCCAACCAGCACACCAGCTGCCACGCTGTCCATACGGCGACGAATGCATCCGCGAGAAATATCGTCAGCTGAATCAAGGGCGTCATGACCGTCTTGTGTGCCTAGCTGGCATGGCGCTCGCTCCACCATTCCCGGGCGGTGGCCAGCGCGGCTTCCAGCAGCCAGCCCGCCAGCAACATCATCAGCAGCCAGTGCAGCGGCTGCGTCCAGAGCCGCCAGGTTGATTGCAGTTGGTCCAGGCGCTGCTCACTCATCGCGGGAATAAACTTGTTCACGACCAGGCAGAAAACGCCGTCGAGCCAGACGCAAAGCAGGATCAGCGCACAAGCCAACCGGGCGGCCAGCCGTTGCCGGCCCGGCTGGGAACCATCACCCGTCTGCCGCCAAAGCCAAAGGGCCGGCCAGACAATGAAGATCCAGCGATAGGAAAAATTCACCCCGACGGTAAAACAAGTGAGCACGACCATGGCGCCAAGCGCCGCCCGGAGCCGCTCACGCGGCTCACCTCGCGAGGCCAGGCCCGCCGTGAACCGGCCCAGGACAAGGGCCACCGCCCCCGCCACGAGCAGGATGACACCCGGCAAAGCGGACTCGGTGTCCTTCCAGCCCATGTCGCGCCACCAGAGCGGAGCCCCCATGACATGCACGCCCGAGCCCACGGTAAACCGGCCGCGATCCAACTGCGTCCAGACGCTGGCCAGGGTCAGGGCCACCAGCAGAAGCGCGGCCAGCAACACGGCGGGCATTCTTCTCACCGGCCGAACCCACAGGAAGGCCAGAGCCGCCGGGGCGGGAAAATATTTCAGCCCGGTTGCGAGCGCCAGACAGGCCACCGCGAACAACGGACGCCACCAGGCCGAGGCAGTGGCCGCCACACCACAACCCGCCAGCACGACAAAGATCACCAGGTCATTGTTGGCCCGGTTGACGGCCAGCAGGACAGACGGAGAGACCAGGAGTGCGGCCAGCCAGCCGGCTTCGCCCCAGTTGCGGGGCCGGGCCGTCGTCCACGCCGTCACGGCAAAGGCCCCCACCCAGGCCGTCCCCACGAGAAAATTGTGCTCCCGGGTCAGTCCCAGCCAGCGCAACGCCAGCCACCAGTCCGAATACACATGGCCGCGCATCAGGGGATCAAGCGGGTTGGCCGCGTGGGGGTCGGCGCCCGCCCGGATGGCGTCCAGCGTCGCCAGCACCGCATAAGAATCGAGAAAATATCTGCCGTAATCGTAGATCCCAAGCATCACCAACAGGTGTGGCCACAGTGCACCGGTCATCCATCCGGCCAGCGTAAGCCCGGCCAGCAAAGCAACCGGCCGAAGCGAGCGGGTGTCACCGGGGTTGGTCGGCGGGACGGTTGTCATTTTGAAGCGGGTCCGGCCTCCGGCCCCGGTTGCAGGACAAACAGCACGAAGGTGTCGTTCATCATCACGCCCTGCAGCCGGCCTTGCAACTGGTCGAGCACCCCGGTGCGCTTCAGGAAATCCACGCTGGATTGGACGCGCGTCAGCAACACGTGGGTAAAGCCCATTTGCCGTAAGCGGGCCACCGCCTCACCGGGTCCAGCCGGGGAAAACAGGAACGCCACCTCCGGACTCCAGAACGGAACCACTTCGGCTCCGCCGGCTCGGAAAACACCTTGGGCCGCCACCGTCTCCGACAGCACCTTGCCAGTCACGACACGGGACGCCGCGGCCAAAAACGGCCGGTTCAAGCGCTCGAAATCGCGCTGCATGGTGTAGCCCGCCGCCGGCCATTCCCCGGGGGCCAGTTGGTAGGGGTTGGCCGGGATGGTCCAGGCGCGCAAGGCCGCATCCGAACCCCACAGCAGGCAGGCCAGCCACACACCGGCCAGGTGTTTCCGCTCGGGCACCCAGCGGGCCAGGGCCGCTCCACCCCACGCGCAACCTAGCAATAGCAACGGGCTCAGCACCCGCATCGAGTAGAAGAGCCCACCGGCCGTGTAGGGCACTGAAACCAGCCAGCAAATCAGCGTGGCGCCAGCCAGCCCCAGCAGGCCGGCCCAACCCGGTTGCCGGCGCCAGAGCGCTGCGCCGGCCAGCAAGCCCAACCAGGCCGGCAGGGCGGTCAGCAGAAACATCCGACCCACCTCCACCCAGCCCGACCAATGCCGCAGCGGCGCGCCATAGAGTCCGAGATAACCGCGCATCCATTCGGCAAACACGGGATTCACGGGGAACATCCCGGCCACATCCTGGGCATAGAACGGGTTGCCCGTGAGCAGCCAATTCCGCAGGTGCCAGGCGGCCGGCAGGGCCAACGCTCCCAGCGCAAACCCCGCGGCCTGTCGCCAGCCGGCACGCGTGATGAGCAGCCACGCAGCTCCTGCCACGGGGAATATCAAGCCATACTCGCGGGCGCAGGCGGCCAGGGCGGCGCAGGCCGCCGCCGGGATCAACAGGCCGGTACGGTGCGTGCGCTCCCACTGGGTCAGGTAATACGCCAGCCCGCCGACCCCGAGCGCCGTGAGCCCGGTTTCCTGTCCGAGATTCAGGGCGAACTGCAGCAGCATCGTTGCCCCGCCGAGCGCACACGCGAACCAGCCGCCGCGTACTTCACCCCAGAGCCGGCCCAGCGCAGCCAACAACGCAAGCAACCCAGCCAGTTGCAGCAGGACCGGCAGGGCGGTCCAGATTTTCGCCGTGCTGCCCGCTGCCAGGTAAGTCCAGGCATACAGGCCGGACACCAGCGGGGCGATGCCGTCGGGCCAGAAATGCTGCGTAAAATCCGCCGCCGTGAACGCCGGATAGTGCTCCAGCCCGCCCGTGTTCACGATGACCTCGGCCAGGTAATTCCATCGAAAATCCACATCCGCCCCCGGCAGCGGCTGGGTGAACGCCCGCCAAACCGCCACCGCAATCATCGGCAGGACAGGCAAGGCGATCCACCATTCCGCCAATGAAACCTTGTCCGGAGTGGAGGCCGGACGATGCCCGCGCCAATAGATGATCCCCGCCATGGCACTCCCCGCCTGCCAGCCGCCGAGGGAGACCACGGACACCCTTGCGCCACATCCAGTCAAAACGAGTACACCGGAAAAAATCCCGAGCGCCGTGATCACGCCGCCGACCAGCCAGGGCAGCGGCCAGCGAGCGGCCCGGGCCCAGATCGTCCCCGGCAGAAGCAGACCCGCAAGAATCAGCAGGGAGGATCCGAGGGTTGCCGCCGTACTCGTCATCGTGGCGGGGATTCTACTGAGGGAAGACGTCGCCAAACCAGAAAATAGGCATCAAACAGCGCGAACTCCCGCCCGGGAAACCAGCCCGCTTGGTAGACATGCTTCCGCACATCATACTGCGCCCAGAGCCGGTAGCGGCGCTCAAATTCCCGGCGTTCATCGGCCGTGAAATCTTGGAATTCCCCCACCCGCAGCACCGCCCAATCGGGCTGCAGCGCGGCGATCATCCCGGCCATCCGGGTCTGCCCGGACCGGCGGATGGCGGTGACCTCGGGCGCGCACAGCCCGGGCGTGTCGCGCATGCTCAGGCCGGAATAAAAACCGATGTAACCCAGCGGCTCCAAAAACACCGTCGCCTTTCCCCCGGCCGAGGCCCGCGCCAATTCCCGGCCCAGTGGCGCCCGCACCCCCCACTCGATCAACCGCTGCTGCTCGCGCAATTGGGTGGAGACTGCCATGAACATCAGGCCCTGCACCACTCCCGCCATCACCAGCAATCCGGCGGCGGCGGCGCGCCACACCGGTCGGGCGCGCAGGACCTCCATGCTCGCGGCGGCCACCCCGGCCAGCGCCACATAGGCGAGCACCTGCCATGCCGGGAAATACCAAGGGGCGCGCGGCGTGACTTCCAGGTAGATTCCGCCGATAACAAACGCCAGGCCTGCGACCCGCGAAGCCCGCGCGCAACCCGGCCACATGGTCGCCGCGGCCGCGCCCAGCGCCAGGGCCTTCCCCAGCCACCAAAGGCTGTCCGGCCAGCCGCCGATAAAGACATAGGGCGGGAGAAAGGCGCCATGCGCCGCGGTGTAACCGAACACAAAACGCCACGGAAAGGTCGCCAGGGTCGTCAGGGTGTCCGCATTGAAGACCAGTCCGCTCTTCGCCAGGATCGTGTTCGGCACCGGCGAGCCGTAATAACTCCAGGCCCAAACGAACCAAGGGGTATAAATCACCGCAGCGATCATAGCGATGCGCAGCCATTCCGACAAGCGCAGCCGTCGCTCCGTCCCCGGAAACAACCAGACTCCCGCCGCCAGGGCTCCTGCATAGACAAAGCCATCGGGTCGCGTCCACATCAACCCGCCCAAAGCGAGTCCGGCCAGTCCCGGGCGGCCGTCGAGCAAGGTCCGCCACAGCAGGATCACGAAGAACACCAGCAGTCCCGTTTCCATGCCGTTGGTCGCGTACGCCGCCAGCTTGGGATCCAACAGCCACAGTCCGCCAGCCAGCGCCACCGCCACCGGGCCGGGGAGCCGGCGGGCCGTCAGGGCCCACGCCCCCGCCAAGGCGAGACATGAGCACAACCGGAAAAGATCCACCACCAACAGCGGGTCATCGGAACGGGTGAGCCAGCTGATCCCCGCCGGCACCAGCACCCCCAAGGGCGAGGTGAAGGCGTGCACGCGGCGGCCCGCCTCGTAAACCAAGCCATCCCCATGCACGAGGTTGAGGCTGCACCGGTAGGTGATGAAAAAATCCTCCCAGATATTGTCCGTCGCCAGCGCAAAGACCGCCGGCGCCGCGGCGGCCAGGAAGAGCAGGAGCCACGAGCTCAGCCGCGACCCGGAGCCTGAACCGGTCGATTGCGCCCCGGTGTTCATCAGGCACCTTCGCCCGGCAGGCCCCGGCCTTGGTGGCAACGGCTGGAATGGGAGCGGGTCATTTATCGGGACGCGCCGAAGCGACTGCCTCGCTGCTTACCGCTGGCGGCGTGGAAGGTTTATAGTCACCGGGCAGATCGATCGCGACCAGCCGGCTGATGCGGGCCAGCTTGGTGCCAAAACGCCTTTCCGCCACGGGCTCGAGATGAAACCAGTCCGGCAGGACCTCATCCGGTGGAATCTGATAATCACCTTCCAGCGAGGTGGGTCGGGCCCCCTGGGTCACCAGAATCTCGGAAAAATCCGGCATGTGCAGCTGCTCCGCCAGCCGGTCGGCCACCACCTTGGCCCGGTCCAGCAGGATGGCCGGGGTGCGATCAATCAGCCAGGGCAGCGGGGACTTGTTGGTCAGGATCAGGCGGGTGCCAGACGGACGGGCCGCGACCACCCGCTGCTCCCAGGCGATCTCGTCATTTCCGAGGTGGGAATAGTAGTGATAGGATTGCTTCGGCGACGACACCCCCAGGATGAAGACCGCCACCAAGCCGAGCGCGACCACGCTCACCGGCCACTTCCGGTCACCCCACGCCGCCGCGACGACTATGACCAAGACCAGCAGCAGGTGCAGCGGCAGCGCAAACCGGGCCGCCATGGGATCATTCAACGCCGCCCAGTAGTAGAACATCACCAACCCGGTGACCGCAAGGACGGCGGCTCCAAACACCAGCAGGCTCAACTGCACCGGGGTTACTTCGCGCCAACGCCCGCGCTCAAGCCACAGTCGCCAGCCCACGACGGCGAGGCCCACCAAGCCCAGCGGGCCGAGGAGGAGGGAATTCGCCTGCGTCATGCCCGTGGCCGAGAAAAACTCATACGCGCCCTGCAGGTTGCCGGAGAGATATTCCACGCTGAACCGGGAGGTCTGGTTCTCGTGGAGCTCCCACATGATCGGGCTCTTGGACACCACCTTTTGCTGAAGCGCGATGGGGATCAGCAGCAGTGGAGCCGTGACCACCGACCCCGTGATGATCAGGCGCCGTACCCGCCACCACCCCAGGACGATGACCAGTCCCGCCGGCAGCACGTAGAGGGCCGACTCATAGCGGGATTGCACCAGCAGCAACACTGCCAGGACGAGGCCGGAAAGTGTTCGCTCCCCGGGCCGGGCCAGCCAGGCGGCGCCGTGCAGGATCACGACCAGCAGCAGGCAGAGATTGAGCAGCTCCATGCCCGCGCCCGTGGCATTCTGCGCGAACAGGGGCAGGGATCCGAGCAACCCGATGGCCAGCAGCCCACCGCGCCAGCCATTCAGCCGAGCACCTATCCATCCGATAAGGCCGAGCGTCACGATGAACAGCCCGGTGTTCAGATAGTAGACATTGGCCAGGCGATAGCCCGACAAGTCGTGCACCAAGGAAAGCACAAAGGGAAAGAAGATCGGGCGCTTGTCCACATAACTGTCGGTGGACAAAAACACCCCCTGGATGTCATAGCCCCGCACCATGGCCGAATTGTCGCGGAAGTAATGCAAGTTGTACGCCGTGGATTGCAGCACGTATTCGTCGTAGAGAATCTTGCTGCGGAACGGCTCGTGCGTCACGGCCAGGAGCGTGAGGACCCCAATCAATCCCCCGGCCGCCCACCACCACCTCGCGGGTCCGGTACCCGGCTCTCCGGTTCCGGCTGACCGGGCCAAACGCCACACTGCGACCAGCCACAGGGCGAAGGTCAGCAGGATGACGAAATAACCAGTCTGCCGCAAAATCGACAGGGCGGCGGACACCGGGAAATGTACGAAGCCGAAGTAAAGCGACGCGGCCGCAGCCAGCGCGAAAAAAATCAGGCGCAACCCGGGCCGGGCAAGCGCGGAGCGCAGATGGGCGGCAAAGTCACTCACGGCGGATCTCAGGGCAGCCGCTTGATCAGTTGTTCAAAATAGGCCTGCCGGATTTTCTCGCGCTCGGCCGCCGATAGTTTCGCCAAGGGCGAGGGCGTCCCGACCGGCGGCGTGAGATCCCCGTCCTTGATCGCAACCACGCGGCTGATGCGGCTGACTGTCAGCGGCGTGAAGCGCCGTTCCCAATACGTCTCCAGCTGGTAATCGGGCCCGAGATCAAAATCCTTTTGTACGATCAACCGGCCGTTCGTCGGATCCACATCGTAGCGTTGAAAGACGTAGAACGCCGAGAAGGTGTGGTTGCGAAAATTGAATTGCATGATGCCCTTGCGCTCCAGGGCCTGCCGGACGGGGGTGCCGGAAACCAAGTGGGTGATCCAGATGATGGCGTCGTTGTCGATGAACAGGAAGTCCTTCTCGGGATGGGCCGCGATGAACTCCCGGCGCCACTGCATTTCCCGTCCGACATAATAGTCCATCGAGTAGTCATGCCGCGCCATGCTGGGCAGCGAATGGGAGAAAAGACCCAGGCCGGTCAGTGCCAGCAGCATACGCCAGATCCATTTTTGCGTGAACATCTCGGCGACCACGATCACGACCGCGAGCCCCAGCCAGAGATTCAGCGGCAGGCTCAGCCGGCGGATCACCGGGTCGTCAAACCGGCCCCAGAAATAGCACAGCATCAGCAACGAGTGCGCCGCGAACCCGACCGTGAAAAACGCGCTGGTCACCTGCACCGGGGTCGCCGAGCGGAGCCGGGCGAGGATCTTGGCCGCCCCCAGCAGGCAAAAGGGCAGCGCCAGAAACCCGAAGACCGAGAGCACCAGGGAATTGGAATGCTCGCCGGTGGTGTCAAAAAAGAAATTCAGCCAATGGGAAAAGTTCTCCGGCGCATAGCCCAGGGCAAAAGGCCGGTCAAAGCCGGGCCGGCTGGCCAGCTCCCAGGAGGATTCATGGAGGGCGAAGATCTTGTGGTGCAGCGCCACGGGCAAAAAAAGCAGGGGAACGAAACATGTGCCCCAATCCAGCACGGGCCGGCGCTCCTTCCACCAGGCCCACAGGACCAGCAAGCCCACCGGCAGCAGAAACAGGATCGATTCATACCGCGTCTGGGCCAGCAGCACGGTGGAGAGCAGCAGGGCCTGCAGGCTGCCTGGATCGCGCCTCTCGGCAAACCTCAGGCCCAGTAAAAGGGTGCTCATGATCATGACCAGGTTGAGCAACTCAAAGCCCCCGCCAGTCGCGTTCTGGGCCAGCAGGGGCAGGCTTGTCAGCAGCAGGACGGCCAGGATCCCTGCCTCGCGCCCGGCCAGCTTCCGGCCGGCGGCATAGATCAGACCGAGCAGGACAAACGTCAGTGTCGTATTCAGCGCAAAGACATTCTCGGGCCGGTAGCCGGTCAGGTCGTGCAGAATGGAAACGAGAAACGGCTGAAAAATCGGCCGTTTGTCGAGCAGGCCGTCGAGCAGCTGAAAGGCGCCCTGCAAATCATGCCCGCGCACCGGCACCAGCGGATGCTTGTCGAAATGCATCCCCATGGACGTGCCGAGCAGCATGACCTCATCCATAAGGATCTTGAATCCATACGACTCGTGTACCAGCAGCACCAGGCCGCAGGCGAGGATCAGCCCGGGAATCTGCCATGCTACCGGTTCCCTGAGGGCGGCCCACGGTTTGCCCTCTTTCGCGAGTTGCAGGAGCGACCAGCCAAACCAGGCCACCGTGCCCAGCATGGCCCAGTAGCCGCCGGTGGTCAGGATCGCCAAGGCGCTGCTGGGTGAGAAGGTGAAAAAGCCCAGGACGATCGCCAGCACGGATACCAGCGCCAGCAGGGGCAGGCGCCGGTCGGCGCGGATGAGCTCAAGGATGTTCATGAAAAGAATTCGCGGCGCGAACAAAGCGGTTGGACTTTGAAATCATATTCTACCGATAGAACAACCCCCCTCTTTCGAACGCCCCGGCGCCGGACCGGATATGGGACCGGCCACGGCCTTGAGGCATAAAAAAGCCGCCCGGTGAAGGGCGGCTTGAAAGACATCCTAGGCCCGAAAATCAGGGCGAATAGGTGATCGTGCGCAGACCGGCGACAGCCGTGATCGTGATCGTGATGCCCTGAGTATATCCGGTAGGATAGCCCTCGCCGGCCACCGTGTTGAGCGCCTTCACATAGTTGGTCGCACCAACCAGGTTGGCACTGGCAACGCTGGAGCCACCGTATTCCAGATAGTACTGGTCGGAGGCAGCGGAGAGCTGGCGGGCGTTGTTCAGCACGGCCTTGTCTTGCGAGGCCTGGCGAACTTTCTGGAACGCAGGAATAGCCATCGCGGCCAGAAGGCCGATGATGACCACGACGATCATGATTTCA
>JANMTJ010000204.1:0-3525 GCA_031390295.1 Oleiharenicola sp. | reverse complement strand
GCTGATGGCAAGGGCCAGAACGATTTTGTGGGTCGAGCCCGGCGCTCACGAGGTCAGCCGGACCCTCGGCAACTGGCGGAAAAAACTGCTCAGCACCGGTCTGAAGGCCGTCGCTCCCTGCCCTCACCAAGGAGCGTGCGGGGTTCTTGCCGCCGGCAATGAGCGGCACTGGTGCCATTTCTTCGCCACACCCCCCGCGGGCGTCTATGCTGATTCCGGCTGGGTGAAGTTTGGCCAGCGCGCGGGCATCGACCTGCGCTCCCTGCCGTATAGCTTTCTGGCACTGGATAGAAATCCTGTAGCGGCGCTCGATGAGTGCCGAAACGAATCAGGTGACGGTCACAGACCGCCGCTACAGGGCCTCGCCCGCATCATCGGCGAGCCGCGCCACTACAAGGGCTACGCCAAGATCTTTAATTGCGACGCCGGCGGCGTGACCGAGCTGATGCTGCAGAAGCGGGACGCACCGGAGCTGTTCAAAGCCCTCAAGCATGGCTCCGACGCAAGCCTTCACCGCTGGACCCACGAAAACGGCCGCATAACCCGCATCGATCCGGTCTGAGCACGGACCGCTTGCCCCTGGCGCTTTCACCCTTAGCCTCTTGCCCATGATCACCCTCCGCGGCATCGAAAAAGTCTACCCGCTCAAAGGCGGCGTCTTCTACGCCCTGCGCAACATCAACCTCACGATCAAAGAGGGTGAGTTTGTCTCCATCATGGGCCCTTCGGGCTCGGGCAAATCGACTCTGCTGCACATCCTCGGCCTGCACGACAGCGCCTGGGGCGGCGAATTCGAGCTGCGCGGCGAGGCCGTGCACAAGCTCGACAAGAAGAAGCGCTTCGAGGTGCAGAAAAAGCACATCGGCTTCGTCTTCCAGAGCTATCACCTGCTCGACGACCTCACGGTCTATGAAAATCTCGAGATTCCCCTTTCCTATCGCGACGTACCCAAGAAGGAGCGCGAGTCCGTCGTCTGCGATGTCCTCGACCGGTTTGGCATTGTCGGGAAAAAGGATCTCTACCCCAACCAGCTCTCCGGCGGCCAGCAGCAACTGGTTGGCGTGGCCCGCGCCCTGATCGCCAAGCCTTCACTCATCCTCGCCGACGAGCCCACCGGGAACCTCCACTCCGACCAGGGCCGCGAAATCATGCAGCTGTTCAAGCAGCTCAACGAGGAGGGCACCACGATCATCCAGGTTACCCATTCGGCCGAAAACGCGACCTACGGCTCCCGCATCATCCGCCTCGCCGACGGTCTGATGGTGGCGTAGGCTCTGCCTTATGGTAGGGCGGTGAGTCCCTTCACCGCCGCGGCGCGGAGCGGAATCCGCGCCCTACCCCAACCCAACTAATGCAATTCACGCGCACTGTCCTCATCCTCGCTCTGCTTCCGGCCGCACTCCTGGCCCAGCCCGGCCTCCCGCCGAGGATGTTTGCCGTCCGCCTGACGACCGGCCCGGCGTGGGAAGCCGCCAAATCCCCCAACGAGCAGGCCGGCATGCGCGAACACTCGGCCAATATTGCGCGGATGCGCCGCGAGGGTCTGCTGGTCTTGGGCGCCCGCTTCGGTGAGTTGGGACTCATCGTGCTGCGCGTGCCGGATGAGGCCGCCGTGCTGGCCCAGTTTGCCCCCGACCCGACCATCGCCACCGGGGTTTTCAAGCTGCAGGTTGACGCTTTTACGCCGTTCGCCCACGGCAACACTGCTTACCTGACGACGCCCGAGGCCGTGCTGCTGCGCGCCTACCTCGACGCCTTCAACCGCCACGAGGCCGACGCGGTGGCGGCCTATTGCGCGGAGAATTTCAAATGGTTCTCCGTCGACGGCGACAAGACCTCGGTCGACGCCGACGGCCGCACGCCGCTGCGCGAATGGCTCGTGGGCTATTTCAAGTCTCTGCCGACCGTCCGCTCCGAGTTCGTTTCCGTCGATCAGGCCGGACCCTTCCTCACCGTACGCGAGCGTGCCTCGTGGGACAACAAGGAGGGCAAGCGTATTTCCCAGCAGGGATTCGGCGTCTACGAGATCCGCGATAACCTCATCCGCCGCGTGTGGTATTACCCCTCGGTGAAGGACGCCCCGCCTGCCGGCAAATAGGATTTTCCATGAAAGCTCACCTGCTAATCCTCCTGACCCTGCTTGCCCCGGTCGGCCTGGCCGCCGAAGAGGCCAAGCCCGCGCCGCGCCCCCAGTTCATCTACCTGCTCCGGCTCGTCGAGCGCCTGCACAGCGATAGCGCCTGGACCAAGGCCGATGAGGAAACCATCGGCCGGCATTTCCGCCACCTCAAGGCCGCGACCGAGCAAGGCCAGGCCATCGTCGTCGGCCGCACCAAGGAGCCCGGCGACAAGACTTTCGGCCTCGTCATCTTCGAAGCCGATAACGCCGAGGCGGCGCGCGCCTTCGCGGAAAGCGACCCGGCGGTGGCCGGCGGCGTGATGACCGTGGAAGTGCGTCCTTTCTCCCTCGCGCTGCTGCGCAAATCCTAGGCATCACGGTTCATCCTTCCCATTATCGGGATTGCCCAATCCCGTCGTTGAGGAATCTCAGAGTTCAGCCAAATACTTGTTTCAGCACAATCCATTGGCTGTCTGGGTGATGTAATTAGTCCGCCGGCTGGCACAAGGGTTGCAAAGTATGGGGTCAACCCAACCACCATGCCCACCCCCCGGCGTATCATCGCCCTGCTTTTTTTCTCTGCTGTCGCCCTCCCGGTCTTCGCGTTGTCCGTCATCCCCGTGACGGACTCGCAGACCATCACGCTCGACACGGCGATTCAGCGCGCCCTCGCGAAAAACTTCGCCATCAAAGTCGAGGGCTATGATGCCGCCATCGCTTCGGCCCGTGTGACCGAGGCCCTTGGCAAGTTTGATCCCGTGCTCAGCGGCAGTTACACCCACGCCGAGAACCGCAACCCGCTCCTGTCCTTCGATACCAACACGGGCCTGCGCAACACCACCAACGATGAGAGCGACACCTACGACCTCGGGGTGGGCGGCCTCCTCCCTTGGGGCATGACATACCGACTCGGCGGCACCACCACCAACGCCCGCGGCACTTTCAACGCCTATGCCGACAACTTCGACAGCTTTGCCGGCGTCTCGGGCACCCAGCCGCTCCTCCGCAATTTCGGCTTCAGCCCCACCCTCGCCTCCATCCGCATCGCCCGCACCAACCGCGGCATCAGCGACTGGCAGTTCCGGCAGACCGTGATGGATACCGTTACGCGCGTCACCTACGCCTACCACGACCTGAATTTCGCCATCGCCTACCTGCGCAGCGCCACCCGCTCCCGCGACCTCGCAGCCGACCTGCTCGCCGAGAACGAGAAGCGCTTCAAGGTCGGCAGCATGTCCGAATACGACGTCACCTCCGCCCGTTCCCGTGTGGCCAGCCGGCAGGAAAATGTGCTCTCCGCCGAGCGGCAGGTGAGCGAAGCTGAAAATGCCTTCAAGCAGCTCATCAGCGACGACCGGACCACCGGTCTGCTCAACGAGCGACTGACCATCGAACCCCCTGCGCCC
>JANMTJ010000146.1:0-2052 GCA_031390295.1 Oleiharenicola sp. | reverse complement strand
TGGCGCAGTTGTGCCCAGACGGCCTCGGGATCGGGCGAGCCGTCCGCGAGCGTGCCGCCCTTGACCGACTGGTCGGCGATTTTCTCGCCAATGGCGTCGGCATCCTTGCCGTCGAGGCGGAAGAGGCCGGTGTCCGTCTGGACGGTGTAGCTGCCGCCCAGCACCTGGTGGATGAATACCTTGGCGCCGGCGAACAACGTGTGTTTGTCGCCCGAGGGGATTTGCGAGGCGGTCACCTCGCGGCTAAGGATGCGTTCGCGGTTGTCGGTCATGGGATTTAGACAGAATGAGCAGGATGGTCAGAATCAAGAGGGTCTGGCCTGAAGCTGATTTTGTTCATTTTGTTAATTCTGTCGAAAACTCATTGTTTAAACTTTTCGCGGATGATCTCGGTGAGGATGTCGTGCAGCTCCTGGTGCGAGATCTTGCCGAGGACCTCCTCGAAGAAGCCGAACACGAGCAGCTCCTGCGCCTGCGCGGGCTTGATGCCGCGGGACTCGAGGTAGAATTCCTGCTCGCGGTCGATGCGGGCGGAGGTGGCGCCGTGGGTGCAGCGCACATCGTTGGCCTGGATCTCCAGGCCCGGCAGCGAGTTGGCCTCGGCCTCGTCGCTGAGCATCAGGTTGCGGTTGCTCTGGTAGGCGTCGGTCTTCTGGGCGTCGGGATCGACGACAATCAGGCCGGAGAAGATGGTCTTCGCCTGGTCGAGAAGCGCGTTCTTGTAGAGCAGGTTTGAGCTGGTGTTGGGCGCCTGGTGGATCTGCAGGGTGCGCTGGTCAAACTCCTGGGTGCCGTGGGCCACGGTGAGGGCCAGCATCTCCGAATGCGCGCCAGGCGCGGACAACTGAGAGAAACTCTCGTGTCGCGCCTGACGCGCACCGGCGTGGAGATTGAGGGAAAGAACCTTGCTGTCGCGGCGGGCGACGGTGGCATTGAACTGGAAGGAGAGGGTCTCGCGGCTCCAGTCCTGCATGGCGATGTAGGTGACCTGGGCGCCGTGGCCGGCGTAGAGGTCGTGGCCGCCGCAGGCGAACTGCTTCTCGCCGGCCTGCTCGGAGCGGAAGAAGTCGGCGATGGTGATCTTCGCGTTGTCCTCGGCGATGACGAGCGTGTGCGGAAAAACCGCGGCGCCAGCGCCGCTGGCGTAGTGGAACACGCCGACCGGCAGTGCGGCCTCGACGCCCTTGGGCACGTAGATGAAGGCGCCGTCCTCGAGAAAGGCCTCGTGCAACGCGGCAAACTTGTCGGAACCGAGCTTCGAGGGCTGGGCCAGCAGATGCGCCTTCACCAGGTCGCCATGCTGGAGCAGGGCGTTTTGGAGCGAGTCGAAGATGACGCCGTTGGTCACGGACGCCTGGTCGTGGGCCTGGCGGGCGACCAGCCGGTTGTTGGCCAGCACGAGGTGGCCGGCCCCGGTGACGCCGAGCTCGCGGTGCTTCATCTGGTCGAAGCGGATGGCGGCGGGCAGGTGGAAGCCGTCGAGCGTGAGCGTGGACAGGTTGGAGAAGCGCCAACCCTCGTCGGTGCGCTTGGGCATCGGGAGCGACGCGAAGCGCTCGTAGGCGGCGCGCTTGCGATCGAGCCACCAAGCCGGGAGGTGTTTCACGCGCCCGAGGTGCGCGGCGAAAGCCTCGGCGGTGAACGAACCGACGAGGGTTTGTGTTTCGGTCGGAGAAGACATGATTTTTGTCACAGAGTGCACAGAGGAGTCACAGAGAGGGAGGAGGGCTCAGTGAACTCTGTGCATCCTCCGTGTTCTCTGTGTCGCATGTTCGGGTTCAGCCAACGGATCCTTCCATTTCCAAATCGATCAGGCGCTTGAGTTCAACCGAGTATTCCATCGGGAACTGACGGGCGAGGTCGTTGATGAAGCCGTTGACGGCGAGGCTCATCGCCTGCGCCTCGGTGAGGCCGCGGGACTGCATGTAGAAGATCATGTCCGCGGAGACCTTCGACACGCTGGCCTCGTGCTGCGTGGCGTTCTGGTCGCCGCGGACGGAGATGGCCGGGTAGGTGTCGGTGCGGCTGTTGGTGTTGATCAGCAGCGCATCG
>JANMTJ010000117.1:0-3986 GCA_031390295.1 Oleiharenicola sp. | reverse complement strand
TGCGCGTCCTGGCTCGGGCAGTTGGGCGGCGACATGATGATGACCGAACCATCCTTCGCCTCACCCGGCTTGAGCATCACGAATCCCGCCTCGCTGGCCGTCGCATCCGGTGCTTTCGTCGCCGCGGCATTGCCGGCGGATGCCTGGCGGACCTTGCCCACGATCGTGAGGGCCGCCACGGCGAGGACCCCCATGACCGCCATCTTGCCCAGCATTTTCAGGAGTCCCATGTGCAGCGTGGTTGCGGGCAGCTTTCCGCCGTCGGGGGAAAAGGCAATCCGGCATAACCCGCCGGCGATTGTTTCCGTCCAAACCGGCAAGTAGTTTAATAGACTACTTACTCCCCCCTCCGACCAGCAGGTAGGCCACCCAAAGGCCGGCGACGACGAGCCCGTAAATCCCAAACAGGCCCAGCATGAGATACGGGGCGGCGCGACGGTCGAGCTCGGGCGTGGCCACGGGCGGACAGTTGCGCAGGAACACCACCCAGGCCGCGCCGGCCAGGAAGATGCCGGCGATGACATCGGCGACGTAGTGCTGCTTGGTGAACACCGTCGAGACCGCGACGAGTGTGGCCCAGAGACACGCCGCGAGGCCCACCCCGCGGTGCACGCGCCAGCAACCCAACGCCGCCACGAATGGCGTCGCGACATGGAGGGAGGGAAAGCAGTTGCGCGGCGGGTCGCCATCGTAGACGCTTTGCAGGAACCAGGCGAAAAAACCTTTTCCGTCCACCTCGTCGGTCCGTGGGGCAATGGTTGGATATACCAGAAAACAGACATATCCGACACTCCACACCATCAGCCAGGCCAGAAAGGTGCGGCGGATCAGCTCTTCCTGGCGCATGATTAGCATGGGCAGGAAGGGGAAGACAAAATAGGACAAATAGATCGGTGCCCAGGCGGGCTGCACGGGCACCATCCGGTCCAAGGCCAGTTCGGGCGCGTACAGAGTCCGGTCAGCTGTCACGTCGGCGATGACGAGGTAACAGGGGACGAGCAGCATGAGCGTGACCGCGGGCACGACCACGCGCGCGCGCAGCGGATACGGCCGGGTCAGCATCGCCCCGACCATGCTCCAAGTGGAGGGGTCTGCCTCGGAAGCTTTCATCATCTCTGCCATGCGTAACGCAGAAAAAAGCGGCGGGAAAGCAGCAGCCTAGGGTTTCTTGCCGGTCCCGGCCGACAGCACGGCGATCGCCGCCTCGTTCTTGAACTCCCGGGCGATGTCCAGCGCCGTCACCCCGGTCTTGGACACGACCGCCGGGTCCACCCCGGCGTCGAGCAGCAGGCGGATCATCTCCTCTCCCCCGCTCACCGCCGCCTCGTGCAACGGCGTGCCGCCCCGCTCGCTGAGCGTCCGGAAATCGGCCCCGCCGGCCAGCAGGGCGCGAGCGACGGCCACCTTGTTCTCGGCTGCGGCGTGATGCAGCGGCGTCCAGCCGATGCCGTCCCGCTCGTTGGGCCTGGCCTTGCGCTCCAGCAGGGCCGTCACCAGCGCGACATTGCCCCGCTCGACCGCGAGGTGCAGCGGGGTGCGCGCGGTCCGGTCCGGGGCATCGACGCTCGCGCCGGACTCCAGCAGGAAGAGCGTGATCTCGGTCTTGTTGCGCAAGATCGCCTGGTGCAGCGGCAGGCCGCGTTCCCGCGGCTGGTTAACGATAGTGGGGTTGCTGGCGACATGGGCGCGCACATCGGCCAGGTCGCCCCGGGCGATGGCCTCGTCGATCGTCGCATAGCGCGGCACCGCGGACAAATTGCCGCCCAGCAGCAGGAGACCCGCGACAACACCGGATAACTTGGACGCGCACCACATGGGAAGGATCAGCCCCGCCGGTCAGGTCGCGCGTTGCAGCAGGAAGGCCCGGGCGTCCGCCGGCACGGCCGGCGGGAGGTTGAGCACCACCCACTGGTAGAGCCGCTTGATTTCCTCGCCCTGCGCGGCTGTCGCGGGCTGCGCCTTCTTGGTGTCGGCCCCGGTGAAAAACTCCAGGCCGGCTTTCCCTTCGAGCCCGCGCACGAGGCAGTCCTTGAGCAGGAACTCGAAGGCGGTCACGGTCTGGCCGACCGGTTCGCGCCAGATCGTCAGCCGCGACGAGGGTTCGCCGGCGTATTGCTCGAGGAGGTAGCCCGACGCGTCCGCTTGCGAGGGTTTAACCAGCGTGAGGGAGGAGCCCAGCGCCACCAGTTCGATCAGCTGGCGGTAGCCGGCCTGTGTGTTGGCGGTGCTGAGGTCGAGCACCAGCCCGATGACCCGGTAACCGTCCTCCTCGGCGATGTGCGCGATGCGGCCGGGCACGATGAGCTGGTAGCCCTGTACGTCGAGTTTCAGCCGGCCGAAGTCGTCGCGCTTCGCCTTGACCGAGTCCGGCACCTGCAGGCGGGCGCCCGTCGAGGAAAGGTTGACCAGCTGGACGGGCCAGTCCGTGCCATCGACCCGCTTGTTCTGGTTCTTGGGCAGGTTGCCGAACATGTCCCGGTCCGCGATGTTCAGCACCGCCGTGACGGGAAACTCCGGATTCACGACGAACCGCGACGCTGCCCGCCGGTTGGTGGTCACCTCGGGGGCCTTGCTGACATCAAGTATGCGCTTGAAGAAGAGCATCTGGGTTTGCCCAGAATGCAAACGGGCCTGATGAGGGCAACATCCTACATTCGGTTCCCCGCATTTTTTCAGACCGGCGCGAGCACCGGCGGTGGCTTCAGGGAATCTTCGCCTCGAAGATATTCTGCCCGAGCAGCTGGCCGGAAACCTCCCCGCTCAGGCTCGGATCGCAGCCCTTGGGGCCGATGGTCACGCCGAGCCGGGTGTCGGCCCCGACCTTGACCAGGTCCTTGCTCAAGTCCGCGCCGCTGACGGTGAGGCTCGGGCCTTCCGACTCCGCCCCGGGCTCGCGGCCGAGGTCCAACGTGTCCCCGGCCAGTGTCCCGGACAGGCCCGGTATGCCTGAGATCTTGGCCTCCGCGATCGCCTCCACCCCGACATAGCTCAGGTCGTTGCCCGCATCCCACACGAGGACGAACTGCCCCGTGACCTTGGCCGAGCCGATGCTTTTGAGATCCATCCCGGCCCCGACACCGGCCGTCAGCGTGGTCTCCCCCGAGGTGAAATCCTTTTTGGCGCTGAACGCCAGGCCAGCTTCGAAATCGAACCCCAGACTGGTGCAGTCCATCTTCAGCTTGGCGACCAGCAGCTTCACCTCGAGCGAGAACGGGCACTCGCCCGGCCCGGGTGGCGCGAGTTCAAACTTTGCCGTTCGCGTGGTGTCCTGGCCGGCACAGGGATCCTCGACCAGGGGCAGCTCCGAGTTGAGTTTCTCCACGAACCCCAGGTAGGCGGTCACCTGGGCCGCGAAACCGATGCGATAGGCGGTGGGAGGCAGGATGAACCGCTGGTAGGTGAGCTGGGTGTTCGTCGCGTCGCGCCACAAGTAGAGCGTTTCGTCCACCAGCTTCTCGTATTCGACCGCCATCTTGGCCAGGGCCTCCTGCGCAACCGGGCGCCGCCTCACACAGAAGGGGGTCGGATCCTCCGGTGCGCCGGGGGTCGGGGAGCGGTCGAATTTCACCCGCAGTTCCCTGATCGACAACTGGCGCGCCCCCAGCCGCTTGAGCGCCAGTTCCAACCGTCCCTCCACCTCCTGGGCCTTGAGGTGATTGGCCCAGTCCAGCTTCGCGTAGACACCGGTCACGTCCCCATCCATCGTGGCGGACATCAGCCTGACCGTCTCCTCCTGCATCAGCACCGTCTGGGCGGTGATCAGCTTCTTCAACTCGGCGGCGTAACCCGCCTTCTCGGCCTTCTTGAGGTCGTATTCCGCCAGTTGCTTCTGCGGCCGGACGGGCGCGAAGGCGCTGGGGCTGAAATATTCCTGCTTGGGCATCATGCCGAAGAATCCCTTCGGGGCCCGGAAGGACTGTTTCTGCTGCTTCAGGACCTTCCGTGCCTGCATCGAGCTGTTGCTGGCCGTGGCTTTCCGGAAATGC
>JANMTJ010000114.1:0-6965 GCA_031390295.1 Oleiharenicola sp. | reverse complement strand
ACCGCGCGCTGTGTGTCGGGAAACACCCCCAGGTCGATGCCGAGGCGGATGAGCGAAAGCAGGTTCATGGCCTCGCCCGAATTGAGCAGATAGCCATTCTGCAGGATGCCGAAGGCCCGGCCGACCTTGTCGGAGAGCTTGTTCGGGTCGGTTTCGAGCAGCTTTTGCCGGGCGTTGAGCTCCTGCTCGACGATGGTGTTCAGCACGCCATGGAGATGCTTGATGATGCTCTCCTCGCTTTCGCCGAGGGTGGTCTGGTTGGAAATCTGGAAGATGCTGCCGCTGGCATCGGAACCCTCGCCGAACAGGCCGCGCACTGCCATGCCGAGCTGGTTGACGGCGCGCACCACCTTTTCCATCTGGCCCGAGATGACGAGCGCGGGCAGGTGCATCATGGCCGAGGCGCGCATCCCGGTGCCGAGGTTGGTCGGACAGGCGGAGAGGTAGCCGAGCCGCGCCGAGAAGGCGAAATCGGCATGCTCCTCGAGATCGGTGTCGAGGGTGTTGATGGTGTTCCAGACCTTTTTGAACTGGAAACCGGCGCGCAGCACCTGGATGCGGAGGTGATCCTCCTCATTCACCATCACGACGCAGGACTGGTCCTTGCTGATGACGATGCCGGCCCCGGCCTTGGCGTGACACAACTCGCGGCTGATCAGGTGACGCTCGACGAGGATCTGCTTTTGCAATTCATCGAGATTCTCCACCGGTATGGCGAGGCCGCGCTTCATCTGGGGCAGGGCCGCGACGGCCTGCATGCACTGGTCGCGAATCTCGCGTTTCTGCGCCTCCTTGGCCCAGCCGGGAAAGGGCCGGCCGGCCAGGTTGCGGGCGAGCCGGATGCGGGTCATGAGCACGACCGCGCTCTTGCTGGCGGCGGTGTCCGTCAGCTCGGAATGCGAGTCAATGAGCTCGTTGATCTTCATGTCAGGGGGTGGGCTTGTCGCCGCCGGACTGGCGGACCTGGGTGAGTTCATCGCGATAGCGCGCGGCGTCCTCGTAACGCTCGGCCTTGATCGCCTGGTCGAGCTCGGTCTCAAGGTGCGTGAGGCGCTCGTAGTGGGACTTGCGGGCCACGGCGCGGTGCGGAATCTTGCCCGTGTGACTGCTGCCCTTGTGCATGGTGTCGAGCATCGGCTCGAGCATCTTGCTGAAATGCTCGTAGCAGGACGGGCAGCCGAAACGGCCGGTTTTCTTGAAATCCTGCTGGGTGAAACCGCACGAAAGGCACTTCGCATCGCCGGCCGGCTCGGGGTTGAGGGAGGCCTTGAGGAGCAGATCGGCCAGGGAGAAGCCACTGGGGTCGGTCACGCCCTTCGCCTGAGCGCATGCCTCGCACAGGTCCACCTTGTGTATCTTGCTGTTAACGATCTGGGTTAGGTGGACGGTGGCAGGCTTGGAGCAGAGGTCGCACTTGAGAGAGTTGGCCATGGATAATTGTGTAAGACAGGGTAATGCCCTTGCCCCCGAAATGCAAACGGATGGGAGCTGGCCCTGTTCCCTGCAGAAAGCATGCCTGCGACCGGACCGGGAGGCAAGCGTGGAGGCTGCCCCGGCGGCTTAGATCCGCGTACCCTCGACCAGCACGCGTTTGCGGAAACTGGTGAGCACCCGGGCGGTGACCGGGCCGGGTTTGCCGGAGCCGATGACGCGACCGTCCAGCTTGACCACCGGGATGACCTCGGCACCCGTGCCGGTGAGAAAGCATTCGTCGGCGCACCAGACGTCATAGCGCGTGAGATCGGCTTCCCGCATGGGAATGCCCAGCTCCTTGGCGATGTCGAAGACGGTGGCGCGGGTGATGCCCTTGAGCGCACCGGCGGAAGCGGCCGGGGTGATGATCTCACCCTTCTGGATCACGAAGATGTTGTCGGCCGTGCACTCGGCGACATAGCCCTGCGCGTTGAGCATGATGGCCTCGAGTGCGCCGGCCTGCTTGGCCTCGATCTTGGCGAGGATGTTGTTGAGGTAATTGAGCGACTTGACGGTCGGCGGCAGCGCGTCGGGCGCGATGCGTCGGGTGGGCACGGTGACGATGCTCAGGCCGTTGTCGTAATATTCCTGCGGGTAGAGCGAGATCTTGCTGGCGATGATGAAGGTGGTCGGGTTCGCGCAGGACCAGGGGGCCAGCCCGAGGTCGCCGACGCCGCGCGTGACGACGAGGCGGATGTAACCGTCGTTCAGTTTGTTCCGGCGGCAGGTCTCGCACACCGCCTCGACCAGCTCGGCGCGGGACAGGGGCAGGGTGAGCATGAGCGCCCGGGCGGACATCTCCAGCCGCTCGAGGTGGTCGTCGAGCCGGAAGACATTGCCCCCGTAAATGCGGATGCCCTCAAAGATCCCGTCCCCATAAAGGAGACCGTGATCGAAGACCGAGACCTTCGCATCGCTGGAATCGACATACTTGCCATCGAAATAAACGACCATGATTGCGTCATCTCACCAAAGTCGCCGCCGTTGTCCAGTCCGGGAATGGAGAATGCGCTTGTATTTGTCGTTCTGACGACAAACTGTTTTTTGCGACGGGCCGCCAATCATATGCTTATGAAATCGCGCCCCCTGCCGGCCAGTCCCGGCTTCACGCTTATCGAGCTGCTCACGGTCATTGCCATCATTGGCATTCTGGCCGCGCTCATATTCCCCACCGTCGGCAAGGTCCGGGAGACCGCCCAGCGCACCGTCGACGCCAACAACCTCCGCGAGATCGTCAAGGCCGCGAGCATCTACGCCGCGGACAACAACGACCGCCTCCCCGACCCCACGGCGATCGCAACCCAATACCCCGGCCTCGGCTCCGGTCCTCACGCTTGGGCCGGCATCCTGGCGCAGCGTGGGATCGTCACCGACCCGACGTTCTACTTCGCCAAGAACGACCCGTTCTTCAACGGCAGCTACCCCGCCGCCATCGTCGACCCCGCCAGCCGCTCGACCCTCGCCACCGACTTCGCCGGCCGCACCATGAGCTTTGAGTTCGTCGGCGGTTTGCGTATGGGTGATGCCGCCTCCACTCCCGTGGCGTTCACCCGGGGCCTGCAGGCCACCGGCCTGTGGGATCCGGCCAGCGGGGTTTACAAGGACACCGGCGGCCACATCGCCTTCCTTGGCGGTAATGTCCAGTTCTACCCCAACCTGACCGAGACAGACCACCGACTTACGCTCAGCAACGGCACCAAGGGCGTTTCCATCCGCCAGGCTATCCCGGTCGCTGCCCGGATCTTCGCCACCCCACCCGCCGGCGGCCAGACCGTCGGCTCGGTCGCCGGCACCCAGGGGCAGGCACCCTAATATCGCCCATAAATCGCCCCACTGATTCGCCCGGCTGTTCTACAGCCGGGTTTTTTCTTCCCCCTTCCCGGCACCACCGTAGTCTCCCTCGTCACATGGCCACCGCCAATCCCATCTACGTCATCGGCCACCGCAATCCTGACGCCGACTCCATCTGCTCGGCGATCGCCTATGCGGCCTTCAAGGAAGCGTGCGGCGAATCCGGCTACGTCGCCGCCCGTTGCGGCAATTCCAATGCCCGTATCGACGCCATTCTGGAGCGATTCCACACCCCGCTGCCCCATTACCTGAGTGACGTCTTTCCCCGCGTCCGCGACATGATGGTCGTGCAGCCTATTGCCGTCCGGGAGGACGTCACCTGTGCCGAGGCGCTCAGCCTCATCGACCGGCACGGCATCACCTATCTCCCCGTGGTATCGGACCAGCAGCGCGCCGTCGGCTCCCTCTCTCTCGCGCAGCTCGGTCATTTCTTCATCCCGCGTCTGGATGAACCCCGGGCCATGCGCCAGGTCCGTACCAGCCTCGCCCGCATTGTCCTCTCCCTTCAGGCCTCGGTGCTGCACACCGTCGGGGAGAACCGGCTGGAGGACCTTTTCGTGCGGATCGGGGCCATGGACGTCGGCACCTTTTGGAAAATCTCCGAGAAGGAAAAGATCCCGGCCAGCCAGTCGCTCATCATTGTCGGCGACCGGCGCGACATCCAGCAGCGCTCCATCGAAATCGGCATTCGCGCCCTCATCATCAGCGGCAGCCTCCCGGTCGATCCGGCCATCGTGTCCCTGGCCAAACAGCGCGGCGTCAGCGTCATCTCCAGCCCGCACGACACAGCCACCACCGCCTGGTTCGTCCGCACCGCCTCCACGATTGAAAAGCTCGTGGACCGCAAGTTCAGCGCCTTGAACGCGGAGGCCCGCATTGCCGACATCCGGCGCAAGTTTTCCCAGCTCTCCTCCCACGCCATGATGGTCACCGGCGAGGACAACCTCCTGCTGGGCATCCTCACCAAGACCGACCTGCTCAAGCCCGTGCCCACGCGCCTCGTGCTCGTGGACCACAATGAGCTCACCCAGGCCGTCCCCGGCGCCGACGAGGTCATCATCAGCGAGATCATCGACCACCACCGGCTTGCGCCCATGACGACCTCGCAGCCCATCCTCTTCATCAACGAACCCGTCGGCTCCACCTGCACCATCGTCGCCGATCTTTTCCGCCGGCACAATCTGACCCCCACCGCCGACCTCGCCGGCATCATGATGTCGGGTCTCATCTCCGACACGCTGCTGCTCCAGAGCCCAACCTCGACCGCCAAGGACGCCGATGTGCTCAACTGGCTCCAGACGCATGCCGGCATCAAGGCCCAGGAGCTCGGCCGGCTCATCTTCAGTTCCGGTTCCGTCATTCTCGCCAGCCCGGCCGACCGGGTGGTCCGCTCGGATTTCAAGGTTTACGACGAGGAGGGGGTGCACTTCGCCGTTTCGCAGGTCGAGGAACTGGGCTTCGACAACTTCTGGCCGCACGCCAAGGCCCTCGCTCTGGCCCTCGCCGATCTTCGCGCTGGGGAGAAGCTCACCTTCGCCGCCCTGCTCGTGACTGACATCAACACCCAGAACTCGCTCATGCTCGTGAAGGGCGATGCCGAGATCATCCGCCGCATTTCCTATCCCCACATCGAGCAGGATGAGATCTTTGAGCTGAACGGCGTGGTCAGCCGCAAGAAGCAGCTCATTCCCTACCTCACCGACCTGCTGAAGGAAATGAGCAGCGAGGGTGTCGCACCCGGCAAGTCCAGAGGGCCCTTTCCCAAGGAAAGTTGAGCGGCCGCCCCCCCCGGGGTAACCACGCTGGCGCTTGCCACGTCTCGGACCTGGAGCAAGGCTGCTCAGGCCCGGCCCACTCTCGTTACCCCATGCACACTCCCCGACTCTCCCCCGTCGTTCGCCTCAGTTCGATCCTCCTCCTGCTTCTGTTCATGTCCGCCGGCCCAGCCTCGTTGCCCGGACAGACCGCTCCGGTCGCCACCGACGGGAAGACGGTCGTATTGCCCAAGATCACGGTGACCGAACCCCTCGGCCTGCCCGAGCTCGAATCCTGGCGCTATACCCGGATCACGGGATTTGAGGTGCTCTCCAACGCCTCGGTGCGGGACACCCAGCAACTGCTCGCTGACTTCGAGAAATTCCAGCAGGCCGTCCGCCTCATGTGGCCGGCGCCGCTCAAACCGCTCGCCGCCGCCACCATCATCCTGTGCGGACGGCAGAACAAGTTCGACACCTTCCTGCCGGCCGGCAGCACCACCGGGGAATCCGTGGTCCCGAGCCTCTTCCTGCGCAACCGCGAGCAGGTGGCCATCGTCGTCGATCTCCAGGTCCAGCAGGTCACGGTCAGCGATCCGGTCGCCCTGTTGGCCTCCGGCGGCACCTCGGTGGAATACCAGGTGGATCACTACCGCCAGCTCTACCGCGAGTATGTCCACTACCTCCTGAGCCAGGGCGAGGTGCGGCCGCCCGCGTGGCTGGAGGAAGGCCTCGCCCAGATCATCATGGACATCGAGCTGACCGAACGGTCGCTCATCTACGGCAAGATCGACACCCATCGCGGGGGCGCCACCGGCGGCTCCCCGCTCGAAGCCGGCGAAACCGACGCGACCGTCGCGTCCGCCGTCGTCGGCGAGCAGCCCTTCAACGTCGTGCTGCAGTTCCGCAAGTTCATCCCTCTCGGGCAATTTTTCTCCCTGACCCACGACTCGCCGGAAGCCCGCAGTCCGCTCGGCAACAACCTCTGGGCCAAGCAGGCCTACGCCTTTGTCCACTTCTGCCTCTTCGGGGAGAATTTGCGCCACAAGGAAGCGCTCATCGCCTTCGTCGGCCGCCTCGTCCAGGAGCCGCTCAGCGAGGCCCTGTTCAAGGACTGCTTCAAGGTCGGCTACACGGACATGGAAAAGCAACTGCGCGCCTACCTCCGCCACACCAAGCATAAGTACCAGCAGTATGCCCTCAAGCCCGCGGACCGCCTGACCGCCGCGACCATCGAGCTGAGCGAGGCCACTGCGACCCAGGTCGGCCTCGTCAAGGGTGACGCCCTCCGGCTCGCCCGCCACCCCGCGGCGGCCCAATCCGAGTATTTCATGGCGTTTCAACGCGGCAGCCGCGAGCCCGCGCTGCTCGCCGGCCTGGGCGCGTTAGCCCCCAATCCGACCTTGGCGCGCAAGTTCACCGACGACGCCGTCAAGTCCGGCGTCACCCGGCCCTCGGCCTATGTCGCCCAGGCCCGGCTGCGGCTCGACGAATTCAAGGCCGACCCCGGACCCGATGGTAAACTCACCAATATCCAGGTCTCGGCCGTGCTCACCCCGCTGTTCAAGGCGCGTGACTATCCGCCGCGGCTGCCCGAAACCTATGAGACCATCGCGGAGGTTTGGGCCCTCAGTTCCGTCAGCCCCAAGCCCGAGCACCTCGCGGTCCTGGACGAAGGAGTCAGGCAATTCCCGCGCAACAGCGACCTGCTATACCGCACGGCCAGGCTCTACCAGCTGGCCGGGGCCGCCCCCACGGCCGTCGCCATAGGCCAATTGGGCTTGCGCTTCGCCACTGATCCGGCGGCGAAATCCCGCTTCGAGGAACTGCTGGCTTCGCTCCCACCCGCCGGCAAATAGCCCGCCAACTGCGCCATTGCCACCCGCC
>JANMTJ010000109.1:0-5196 GCA_031390295.1 Oleiharenicola sp. | reverse complement strand
TGATGATGTCGGCGCGGAGGGTCTCGTAGGTGGAGGGCATAAGGGCAGGGGTCAGAAGGCAGAAATCAGGGGCCAGACCAAGTCATTTTGTTGCCACCGCCGGCCGGTCACTTGGACGCATCCCTTTCCTTGATGTACCTTTCCATCCGGTTGTTCTCGTAGATGTCGGTGCTGGCTTGCTTGGCCTCCTCGATTTGCGCGGGGGTCAGTCGGGCTGCGAGTCCGTCCAGTTCCGCCTGGTAGACCGCCCGGGCGGCTTGGTCATTGGTGCCGACGGCGAGATAGAGCAGGGCCAGGGCCTCCACTTCGTTTTTCTCCACGTGTTTGCCCTCGGCCAGCCACCGGGCGTAGCGGTACATGGCCCGCGGGTCGTCGAAAATGATCGCGTCCCAATACCATTTCGCCGCGGTCTCATAATCGTGCGGTCCGCCGAGACCGGCGGCGCACATCTCGGCGAGGTGGTACATCGCGTCGCCACTCAGGTGTGCGGCGGCCTTCTCATACCAGGCGCGGGCGGCGACGTAATCCTGCGGCATGCCCCGGCCGGCCGCATACATCCGGCCGAGTTCAAACTCCGACTTGGCGTGGTTCTGGCCGGCCGCCTTGCGATACCATGTCACGGCGGCAGCGTCGTCCTTTTCCACGCCCAGACCCTGGGCATACAGCGCGCCGAGCTGCCACTGGGACTCGTCATGACCGTTCGCGGCGGCCAGGCGATACCACTCAACGGCGGCGGGCATATCCCGGGGGCCGACCTTCCCGCTGCCGAGGAACACGCCCAGGAGGTACTGGGCCATCGCATAGTTTTGCGCCGCGGATTTCCTGATCCAGGCCAGCCCGGCCTCGATATCCTTGGGCACGCCTATGCCCATGACTTGATAGAAGCCGACCTGTTGCTGCGCGAAGGCATCGCCCTGTTCCGCCGCCCGGAGAAACCATTTGGCAGCCTCCGTTTCATTCACGGGCATCCCCTTGCCCAGAATATAGATCTGGCCCACAAAGTTCTGGTAATTTAGATCCCCCTTCTCCGCAAACGTGAGGAATAATTTCAGGAGATCCGGGTAGCTGGAGTCGGCAATCTCGTGCTTGAAGTAGGCATCGAGCACCGTGTTCACGGCGACCGGGTCGCCCTGTTGGGCCAGGGTCAGCCACTCGGGAATGGTGTGGGTGACGCGCCCGGCGGCGAGCAGCGAGCCGGCGAGCAGGACGAGGAGCAGGGCCAGTCGCTTCATAAATTCAGACGACGGCGGTGATGCGGGCGTCGGTGCGCCGGCCCCCGACCTCGAGCTGCACGGTGTCGCCCTGCCGGCGGCCGAGGAGTTGCCGGCCGAGCGGTGACTGCGGGGTGATGACGAGCACCGTCGTGCCGTTGAACTCGATCTCGGTGCCGCCCGCGCGCGGACCGACAAAATAACGGGCCGGACCCTCCAGGGTGATGAGGGCCCCGAGTCCGATGGGCTCGGCCGCGGCGAAATCGCGCAGGACGAGGGCCTGGAACTGGGCCAGGGAGAGGGCGGTCTCCTCGGCGGCCTTGGACTGGCCGTGCGCGAGATAGGAGGCCTCGAGACCACGGGTGTCGTACTTGTCCTCGGCCTTGTTCTCCTCGTCGGTCGCCTCGGCGTGGGTGGCCAGGGCGGCGGTGGTGAGCAGCTCAAGCTCGGTTTGCAAGCGGGCGACAACCCGGCCGAGGAGCTCGCGTTTGTTCATGGCCGGAGAGGCTGGGGCATTGCAGGGCGCACGCAATGCGCAATCCGCCGCCGCCTCAGGGCTGGCGCGGCTTGTCGCGGGTGAAGGTCATCCGCCCGGCCAGCATGGTGAGCCGGCCCGACAGCTGCTCGTTCTCCTGCGCGACGGTTTGGCGGTAGGTGCTGCGCAGCGTGGCCCGTTCCGAAAGCTCGGTGCTCACCGCGTAGACGTGGCGATTCCGGACGAAAAGCAGGGTGCCGCGCTTGGCCGTGACGGGAGGTCGCGGGCCATCCACGACACTGGTCCGGTCCTCAAAATGGGAGCCGCCGGGCAACAGGGAGAAGCCGATGAGGGCGCCCTCGAGCAGCTCCGGCAGATAGCGCGCGCTTTCCACCGAGGAGCCGGGAAAGCGCAGGTTGAAGTTCGCCATCACGATATCGGTGAGGAAATACAGCAGGTAATCCCGCCGGCCGCGGGTCTCGAATTCCCAGCGTTGCACGGCATCGAGCTCGAAGCAGGCGATGCTGATATGCGTGCCAAAATCATCCTGGAAAGTGACGACCGACTCGGTGTCCTCGATGCCGCCACCCAGTTCCGGCAGCACCGGGGTGCGGATGCGGAATTCGCCGTTCGCCGAGACGTAGGTGTCGCCTTCCAGCCGGCCCGAGAGCGAAGCCGCGTCAACCGGCCCGACGGCCAGCGCCAGGCTGCAAAGGAGGAGCGGGAGGGACCGGGACATGGGAAGAAGCTAGACAGCCGCCTGCCGGTTGGCAAGGGATGCGGCTCAGACCGCAAACTCCCGCCAGAGTGCCACGGGGATCTGCTCGGCGCGCGACTGCGGTCCAAAGCCGGCGGCCGTCAGGCGGTCGAACCAGGCCGCCGCGACCTCCGCCGGCAGTTTGCCGCGCAGGATGGAGCCGAGCTGCTTGCGGCGCTGCTGAAAACAGGCGCGGATCAGGGCTTTGGTCTCCCGCGGGAATACAAAGGGCACGTGATGCCGGCCGAGGTTGAGCAGGACGGACTCGATGTCGGGTCGCGGATAGAAACAGGCGGCGGCGACCTTGTGGCCGGGTTCGACCGCAAAGGCGGACTGCACCAAAATAGAGATGGCCCCGAATATCTTGGAGCCGGCCGCCGCGACGTAGCGCTGGGCGGCCTCCTGCTGGAGCATCAGCACCATCCGCTCCGGCAGCGGCCCGCCCAGCACCGCGTCCATCCACGGGGTGGAGATGGCATAGGGCAGGTTGGCGACTATCTTGAAGCGGCCGGCCTTTTCGGGCGGCAGTCCCGCCAGCGGATGGTCCATCGCATCGCCTTCCAGCAAGTGCAACCGTGGGTGGGCCGGGACGAGCGTCTCGAGCAGATGGGCATGCAACTGGCGGTCCTTCTCCACGGCCCAGACCTCCGCGCCGGCCTCAAGGAGGGCGACCGTCAGCGTGCCCAGGCCGGGGCCGATCTCGACGACCGTGTCGCCGGGACCGACACCCGCCAGTTCGAGCGACTTCCGGACGATGTTGCCGTCGACAAGAAAATTCTGCCCGAGGAAATGCTTGGGCTGGTGGCCGAGCTTGGCCAGCAGATCACGCGTGGCGGAGGGAGACAGCGGCATGTCAGGCGGACTGGAAGTCGGCGATGAGCCGCGCCGGATCGGCCGCCTTCATGAGCGACTCGCCCACGAGCAGCGCATGGGCACCGGCCGCGCGGGCCCGGGCGGCGTCGGCCCCCGTCGCGAAACCACTCTCGCTGACCGCGACGACGTCCGGGGGGAACCGGGGAATGAGACGCTCGGAAAGCCCAATATCTGTCTTGAAGATGGCGAGGTCGCGGTTGTTCACGCCGATGATTTTGGCCCGGTGCTGCACGGCGCGGCGGAGCTCCTCCTCGTTGTGAATCTCAAAGAGCGCGTCGAGTCCGGCGGCGTCAGCGGCCTGATGCAGGGAGATGATCTCGTCATCCGTGAGGGCCCGGACGATGATCAGGATGGCGCTGGCCCCGGCCTCGCGGGCCTGGAGCACCTGGACCGGGTGCACCATGAAGTCCTTGCGCAGGCAGGGCGGGGCCGGCGGGTCCTGGGTGAAGTCGGCCGTTACCTCGACCAGGTCGGCCAGGTGGCCGCCGAAGAACTCCCCGTCGGTGAGGATGGACAGGGCGGCCGCACCCGCGGAGCGGTAGCGCCGGGCTTGTTCCAACGCGGAGGCATTCTCCTTGATGACCCCGGCGGAGGGTGAACGGCGCTTGATCTCGGCGATGACGGCCAGTTTGCCGTCGGGCCGGCGCAGGGCGGAAAGAAAGGAGGGCGGACGCGGCAACCGGCGATTGATCTCCCGCAGTTCGTCGGCAAACACCGGACGCAACAAGGGCGCGATCTCGCGGCGCTTGTGGGTCATGATCTCGGTGAGCTTGTCCATGAATCAATCACCACGAAACACACGAAATACATGAAAGGAACAGGAAAATGCCGGGCTTTTTTGGTGTATTTCGTGTGTTTCGTCGTTAGCCCAATGCCATGACGCCGATTGACGAACTCCGCCAGACCATGGCCCGGCTCCGCGCGCCCGACGGCTGCCCGTGGGACCGGGAGCAAACCCACCAGACCCTGGCCCGCTGCCTGATTGACGAGTGCAGCGAACTGCTCGACACGATCGACCGGAACGACATCCCGCATATGCGCGAGGAACTGGGCGATGTGCTGATCCAGGTCGTCTTCCATGCCCAACTCGCCGCCGAGCGCGGGGATTTCAATTTCGATGACGTGGCCCGCGAGATCAACGAGAAGCTCATCCGCCGTCACCCCCACGTCTTTGGCGACCATGGCAAGCTCGGCACGGCCGATGAGGTGATCACCAAGTGGGAGCAGATCAAGACCACGGAGAAGAAGAACGGCCCGGCCCAGAGCGGCGTGTTCAAGGAAATGCCCGCCCGGTTGCCGGCGCTGATGTTCGCCGAGGCCGTCGTGAAACAGATTGAGAAAAAATCCCTGCCGGCCGCGGGAATCGTGGATGACAAGGCCATCGGCCAGCTGGCCACGGGACTGACCGCATCCATCGTGGGCGGGCAGCTGTTCGAGCTCGCCGCGGCCTGCCGGCAGGCCGGGATCGATCCCGAGGCGGCCCTGCGGCTGGAATGCAACCGGGTGATGCTTGAAATTGAAACCAAGGTAGGGGCGGTTGCCCCCAACCGCCCTTGAAAGAGGGCCATTGAGGGCAATGGCCCCTACCATGAAGGCATCCGATCAGAAGCCAACCCTCCCGCCGGCGATCGCCGTGGAGTGGCTGCAGCCTTTCCTCGACTATCTGGCGAAGGAGCGGCGCTACTCCGTCTACACGGTCCGCAACTACCGGCAGGCTTTTGCGGATTTCCACCTATGGTTGAACCAGCCCGGGCGCCGCGCGGGGGATTTCGGGTCGCTCACGGTGCGTGACGTGCGGGACTTCGTCATTGAGGCACAGCGGCGTTACGGCCGCCGCACCCTGCACAACCACGTCTCGGGACTGCGCACGTTCTACCGGT
>JANMTJ010000691.1:0-6478 GCA_031390295.1 Oleiharenicola sp. | reverse complement strand
TGAGTTCCTCCCTCCCATGCAAACCCGCACCATCACCCTGACCGTCGCCACGCGGCGCGAGGTTGTCTTCAATTTCCTGGCCGATCTCGAGAACCTCCCGCGCTGGGCCGGCGGTTTCTGCGAATGGCTCGAACTGCACCGCGAGGGCTGGTGGGCCTACACCGCCCTGGGTGAACTGGAGGTGGTGACCAAGGTGGACGACATTGCCGGCACCATCGACCTGCGCCTCGGGCACGCGGCCGGGTGGAAGATTGTGCTTCCCATGCGCGTCAGGTCGGACGGGGACGGTGGCGCCCTCGTCAGCCTGGGCTGCGTCCAGCCGGCCGGACTTTCGGACGAGCACTACGAGCGCCTGATCGAGTCGTTGCTGACCGGCCTGCGCGAACTGCCGGCCCGGCTGCCGCGCGAACTGGCCGTGGCCTGAGCCGGGCTCAGGTGTCCTTCGATTCCTCCGGCAGCCACCAGGCCCAGATGGCGGCGGCGAGGGCGAGGAAACTCGAGTAGAGCAGGGCGGTGCGGAAATCACCCACCGGGGCCAGCCAGCCGAAGACGACCGAGGCCGCGGCGGCGGCGATGCGCCCGATGTTGTAGCAAAAACCGGCGCCGGTCGTACGGAGCAGGGTGGGGAAAAGCGGCGGCAGATACATGGTGAACAGGCCGAACACCCCGGAAAAGAACCCGACGAGCGGTACCCAGAACCAGGCGAGTTCGTCGAAACTGCGCGGCACGATGAAGGCTCCGGCCATGCTGGCGAAAAGCGCCCAGAACATCAGGGCGATCGCGCGCCGGTTGCCCAGCCGCTTGGCGAGGAAGCCGGCGAAATAATTCCCGACGATGGACACCGCGATCATCGTGAAGAAGGCGGCCGAGACCAGGCGGGTTATGTCACCGGCCGGCGTGCCGGCATCGATGAGCAATTTGCGCACATGCTGGGCCTGCCAGAAAATGAACAGCCACCAAGCCGAGAGGCTGAGCGCGCAGACGATCATGATTTTCCAGGTGATGGGTGCCACGGCGCCGCGGAACAGGTCGCCGATGCCGGGTTTGACCGCGGTGCCGGCCTGGGCCTGCTGCCAGCTTTCCGTCTCAGGCACATGGCGACGGATCCAGTAGACCATCAGCGCGGGCAGCACGCCGATGAGGAACACCCAGCGTTCGGATCCCGGCGGCATCACGAGGGACAGCAGACCGACCAGGCCGGCCGCGAACAGGATGCCGATGTTCACGCCGCTCTGCAGCACGGCGGCGATCCAGGGCCGCCACGCCTTGGGCCAGGTCTCGGCCAGCAGCGACGCGCCGACGGCCCATTCGCCGCCGATGCCCACCGCCGCGATGAAACGGAAGATCATCAACTGCCACCACGTCTGGGCAAAGGCGCACAGGCCGGTGCAGATCGCGTAGGTCAGGATGGTGAGCGACAGCGCGCGGCTGCGGCCGAGCAGGTCGCCCAGCCGGCCGAAGAATGCGCCCCCGACCGCCCAGCCCACGAGGAAGGCGGCCTGGATGTAGGCCCCCTTTTCCTTCACCTGCGGATCGAGGGAACTGGCCACTCCGAGCAGCTGGACCACGAGCGGCAGGGCCACGAGCGTGTAGAGATGCAGCTCGAGGCCGTCGAACATCCAGCCAAGCCAGGCGGCGATGCCGGATTTCCACTGTTGCGGGGTGAGGTCGCGCAGATGCCGGGCTTCCGGTACGGGGGCTTCGGTCATGGGGTCCCGCAACAAAGGCCGGGGCCGCAGCCGAGTCCATGCGAAACCGTGTCACCGGGCGTTGCGGCAAAAATCCTGAAGGGATCGGCCGGTCGGCGGGTTTATGCCCGGTGAACCCCTCCCGCATAATGAAAACCAACCACATGCTCAGTCTGTTTCTTGCCGTGGTCGGTGCCCTCCCGGTCCCGGCCGCTTTTCAATCCGTGCAGATGTCATCGGACAACGTCATGCCGGCCTATCCCAGCAACCTGCTGCTCGCGGGCATCACCCGCGGCTATGCCGTGATCGCGGTCAGCATCGACGGGGAGGGCAAGCTGCGCGAAGCCCTGCCGCTGGCCTACAACCGCTCCGAGTTTGCCCGGACGAGCATCGCCGCGCTGCAGGAGTGGGCATTCATCCCGGCGCGGCTCGATGGTGAACGCGTGCCGGTGCAGACGGAAATCCGGTTCGACTACACCGTCGAGGGGGCCGTGATCACGACCAACGCGGTCAATCACTTCTTCTTCGACAGTTTCGACATGGCGGGGGACAACGCGCCGATTTACCAGCCCGGCCAGCCCGGCCGGCCCGACCGGCTTGACGAGCCCCTCGTCCGGATTGCCGGCGCCGCGCCGAAATACGCCCATGAGGCCGTCCGCGCGGGGATCGTCGGCACCGTGCAGGTGCACTTCTACGTCGATGAGCAGGGCGAAGTACGGATGCCCTGCGTCGCCGCGGGAGAGAATCCCTATCTGATGGAGCAGGCGGTACAGGCCGTGCGCGGCTGGAAATTCACGGCGCCGACCATCAAAGGTTCGCCGGTCCTTGTCGCTGCCAGCCAGGAATTCAACTTTGGCCGCAAATAGGTTGTAGCCAAGTGTGTGCCGACGCCGGCCCGGCTAGCGGGCCGGCGTCTCATTTTTCCGCGAGCAGGCCAGCAAGGTCGAGCGGGGCGGTCATCATGGCCAGCCCGCCGTCGGCGGTGCGCGGCCAGTCCCTCTCCGGACGGTCCCAATACAGCTCGACGCCGTTCTGGTCGGGGTCGCGCAGGTAAAGCGCCTCGCTCACGCCGTGGTCACTCGCGCCATCGAGCGGGATCTTCGCGCCGTTGAGCCGGCGGAGTGCGTCGGCGAGGTCGGCGCGGGTCGGATAGAGGATGGCAGTATGGAACAGCCCGGTGCTGCCCCGCGGCGGCGGCCGGCCGCCCAGGCTCTCCCAGGTGTTGAGCCCGATATGGTGATGGTAGCCGCCGGCCGAGATGAACGCTGCCTGCGTGCCGTAGCGCTGCATGAGCTCGAATCCGAGCACGCCGCAGTAAAAATCCAGGGCGCGCGGGAGATCGGCGACTTTGAGGTGGACGTGACCGATGCGGACACCGGCGGCGATGGGCGAGGTGGTGGCGGACATGCCGAAAAGCTGCCTGCTTTGCGTTATAAAGCAAAGTCCCGCGAACGGATAATCCGGCTAGATAATCCGGCCGCATGGGATACACTGCCTCCGTAGGATCAACCCCGCGTCTGTTATGAAAACCGTGCTGCGACTCACCCTGCTTTTGCTGCTGGCCCCGGTCTCGTGCCTGGTGGCCGCGTTTCAATCGATCGCCATCGAGATCACCGAGGAACCCCAGCTGCCTGCCAACCTGAGGATGAACGGGATGGGCCTGGGCCGCGTGGATGTGGCCATTGACGTGGCCCCCGACGGCCGGCTGGTGGACTGGCTCGTGCTGAGCGCTTCGCACCGGGAGTTGATCAAGCCCTGCCTCTATGCACTGCAACGCTGGCGCTACTCGCCGGCGCGTTACGATGGCCAGCCGGTGCTGGCGCAATTGCGCCTGATCATCGAGCTCAGCCAGACCGGCATCGTGGTCAGCCGGTCGGCCCTGGACACGGTCGGTGACATGATGGAAAGGCTCGGCGGCCGGCCCTTTGACTACCAGAACTGCCCGGCCAGCGAGATCGACCGCCCGCCGGTGCCGGTCACCACCGTCGCGCCCCGTTATGCCATGGAGGCGGAGAAGGAGGGCGTGCGCGGCCGCGTGAAGGTCTATTTCTACATTGATGAGAAGGGCATGGTGCGGATGCCGGCGGTGCCGGCCGATTCGCACCCGTACCTCTCCTCCGTGGCGATCGAGGCGATGAAGGGCTGGAAATTCGAGCCGCCCACCCGCCACGGCCGGCCGGTGCTGGTGGCGGCGGCGCAGGAGTTTAGCTTCGGCGGACAGTGAGGGGCTTGGTGGCACCGGGGTTTGCCGGGTAGATTTTCCCACGCCCGGCTTGCCTGCCGGCGCGGGGTGGCCCAAGTTCGCCCGTTCCCATGGCCGCTCTCCTCACTTTGCTCGACGTCACGCTCCACTTTGGCGGTCCCGCCATCCTGGAAAAGATCAACTTCCAGGTCGATCCGGGCGAGCGCGTCTGCCTGCTCGGGCGCAACGGCGCGGGCAAGTCCACCCTGATGAAGGTGATGGTGGGCGAGATGAAGCCCGACACGGGCGACGTCTTCCGGCCCGCCGGGGCGGTGTACCGCCGGCTCACGCAGGAGATCCCGCCTGAGCTGGCCGGGTCGGTGCACGACATCGTTTACGGCGGCCTGCGGCCCAACGACGACCACCACGAGGAGGACTGGGAGCGCGACGTGCGCGTGGAGGACCTGATCAGCGCCATCCGCCTGCCGTCCCACCAGGAATTCTCCGCGCTCTCCGGCGGCCTCAAGCGCCGCGCGCTGCTCGCCCGCGCCCTCGCCGGCCAGCCCGACCTGCTGCTGCTCGACGAGCCGACCAACCACCTCGACCTGGAGTCCATCCTCTGGCTCGAGGAGTTCCTGCTGGAGAAGAAGCCCTCGCTGTTCTTCGTCACCCACGACCGCGCCTTCCTGCGGCGGATCTCCACCCGCATCGTCGAGCTCGACCGCGGCCGGCTGGCCGGCTGGGCCTGCGACTACGACACCTACCTTGTGCGCAAGCAGGAGGTCCTCGAGGCCGAGGAGAAGCAGCGCGCCCTCTTCGACAAGAAACTGGCGCAGGAGGAGGAGTGGATCCGCCGCGGCGTGAAGGCCCAGCGTTCCCGCGCCACCGCCCGCATCCACGCCCTCCAGGCCATGCGCGCCCAGGCCCGGGCCCGGCGCGACCGCACCGGCACGGCCACGATCAAGCTCGCCGAGGCCGAGCGCAGCGGCGTGAAGGTCATCGAGGCCGAGAACGTCTCCTTCGCGTGGGCCGACGGCAAGACGGTCATCCGCGACTTCTCCGCCGTCATCCGGCGCGGGGAGAAAATCGGCATCCTCGGCCCCAACGGCGCGGGGAAGACGACCCTCATCAAGCTATTGCTCGGCCAGCTCGCACCGACCTCCGGCAGCGTGAAGCATGGCACCAACCTCGAGGTCGTCTACTTCGACCAGCTCCGTGCGCAGATCGACGACAACAAGACCGTGGCCGACAACATCGCCAACGGGAACTCGACCGTCACCATCGACGGACGCACGCGGGCGGTCATCAGCTACCTGCAGGATTTCCTCTTCGAGCCCTCCCGCGCCCGCACCCCCGCGCGCGTGCTCTCGGGCGGCGAGCGCAACCGCCTGCTGCTCGCCCGGCTGTTCACCCAGCCCGCCAACTTCCTCGTGCTCGACGAGCCGACCAACGACCTCGACGCCGAGACCCTCGACCTGCTGGAGGACCTGCTGGTGGAGTTCCAAGGCACGCTGCTGCTCGTGAGCCACGACCGCGAGTTCCTCGACGAGGTCGTCACGAGCACGCTGGTGTTCGAAGGCGACGGACACCTCGGCGACTACGCCGGCGGCTACACCGACTGGATGCAGGACAAGGCCAAGGAGGCGGCGCGGGCCGCGGTGCTGGCTGGTGGGAGCGAGCTTGCTCGCGATGCCGCCAAACCTCGCGAGCAAGCTCGCTCCCACAAAGGAGCCAAAAAGCTTTCCGGCAAGGAACAGAAGGAGCTGGAGACCCTGCCCGGCAAGATCGAGGCGCTGGAAAAAGAGCAGGCGGAACTGACTGCCCAGCTCGCCGATCCATCATTCTACAAGACGCAGGCCGCGAAGTTCACCGAGGTGAAGGCCCGGCTGGATGCCGTCGAGAAGGAGCACGGCGTGGCCTTCTCAAGATGGGAGGAATTAGAGAAGGCCAGCGGTAAGCAATAAGCTTAAAGCGATGGGCTCCGAAGCGGATTCTGATCTCTTGCTTACCGCTTGGTGCTTACAGCTTATCGCTGTAAGCTACGTCTTCGCGCTGTTGTCGCACACCATGTGGACCTTCCGTCGCTGGGCGGTGTAGTTGCGCATTGAGGCGGCGAAATTCGGGTCTTTCAGCATGCCCACGTGATAGGGGTTGGACTTCGCGAGATCCTCGGTGCTGGCGGCGGTCGCAAACAGGAGCAACAGCTCGGCCTTGTCGGGCAGGCGCGACGAGGGAAAGCCGGTGTAATCGGCCAGCCAGCGGACGGTCTGGGAAAGGGGGGAGGGTGCCGGATCGGACATGCCGGCATGGTGCAAGGCCTCGGGCGGCGGTCAATGGGTCTTTCGCAGGCCGGGTTGACGCAGGGTTTCGATCAGATTTAACCACGAAGGACACGAATTGACACGAAGGAAGGCAAAGGCAGTTCAGATTTGCTTCCCGGCGACTTTCCCTCCTTTCCTCAAATTAGTGTTCATAGTGTCTATTAGTGGTTGCCTGCCTTAATCCGGATTACCCCATGAAAACCCGCCTGTTCTCCGCCCTGTTGCTGGGCTTTGCCCAGCTGATTGCCCAGAATGAAGCCAACCCGGCCCGCAAGACCGGCGTATAT
>JANMTJ010000092.1:0-4595 GCA_031390295.1 Oleiharenicola sp. | reverse complement strand
GTCCTAACCGTACTAGTTCATCTAGTACGGCATGCTCCCGTTCTCCATCGAACTGAAACCCGGCCTGCCGATCACCGAGCAGGTGATTTTCGCGGTGAAGAAGGCCGTGGTGGCGGGGCAGCTCAAGCCCGGCCAGCCGTTTCCCTCGGTGCGGGTGGTCAGCCAGGAGCTGAGAATCAACCCCAACACCGCGCACAAGATCGTGGCGGCGCTCGTAGCGCAGGGCGTGCTGATCACAACCCCGGCGGTCGGCAGCGTGGTGGCCGAGCACGCCGCCGGTGACCGCGCGGAGCGGGCTGAGCTGCTCGGGGCCGACCTGGAGCGCGTGGTCGTGGAGGCCAAGAAACTCGGGCTGACCCTCGACGAGGTCTCAGCCGGCCTGGCCGTCCAATGGAAAAAACTCACCCGCAAATAGGCTTTAACCATGAACATCATCGAACTTGACCGAGTCACCCACCGCTACTGGCGGACGGAAGCCCTGCGGGATCTCACCCTGACCGTGCCCACCGGGAGTGTCTTCGCGCTGCTGGGGTCCAATGGCGCCGGCAAGACCACCGCCATCAAGGTGCTCATGAATTTGCTCCGGCCCACCGCGGGGGTCGCGCGGGTTCTGGGCAAGGACTCGAGCCGGCTGGGCGAGCAGGAACTCGCCCGGATCGGCTATGTGTCGGAGAACCAGCAGCTGCCGCTCTGGATGACGGTGCGGCAGCTGCTGGACTATTGCCGGCCGTTCTACCCGACTTGGGACCCGGCGCTGGAGTCAAAGCTGCTGGTGCAATTCGACCTGCCACCGGAGCGCAAGCTCAAGCAGCTGTCGCGCGGCATGTTGATGAAAGTAGCGCTGCTCTCGTCATTGGCTTACCGGCCCAAGCTGCTGGTGCTCGACGAGCCGTTCAGCGGCCTTGATCCGTTGGCCCGGGATGATTTTGTCCGGGGCGTCCTGGAGGCGTCGGAACTCGGGGAGTGGACCGTGCTGGTGTCTTCGCACGACGTCGAGGAGGTGGAGCGTCTAGCCGATCACGTCGCCCTGCTCGAGGCCGGGCGGCTGAAATTCAGCGAGACCATCGAATCCCTGCTCGGCCGGTTCCGGCGGATGGAAATCTCGCCTCCGGGCGGCACGCCGCCGGCCGGGACGCCCGCGGCCAGCTGGCTGGAGCTGGAGCAGAAGGGCGGGCTGATCCGGTTCATCGAGACGAGCTACGCGCCCGAAACGACCGGGCGGCTCTGCCAAGAGAACTTTCCCGGGGGCACAGTCACGGCGCACGCGATGACGCTGCGCGAGATATTTGTCACCCTGGCCCGCGAGACCCGTGGTCAACCCAAAGGAGCCGCCGCATGAACCTCACCTGGCACATCATCAAGAAGGACCTGCGCGCCCTCAAGTGGCCGCTGCTGTTGTGGGCCCTGGTCATCGTCGCCAAGCTGGGGGTGGGCGTGATGTTGCTCACCGCCGACGGCACGGAAGAAGCGGAGTGGTTCACCCGCATGAGCGGCTTGTCCCAGGTCCTGGCCTCCTTTGAATGCGTGAACTTTGTGCTGGCGGCGGCGGTAATCCAGCAGGACCTGCTGGTCGGCACGCGGGCCTTCTGGGTGACACGGCCGATTTCGGGCGGCCGCCTCCTGCGGGCCAAGCTCCTCACGCTCCTGCTGGTCTTTGGCCTCCTGCCGCTGCTCATCACCCTGCCTTGGTGGCTGGGGTGCGGTTACGGGCTGCGCGAGATCGGCTGGGCGGTCGTGGAAACCTCCACCATCCACCTGGCCTGTGTGCTGCTCGGCATCCTTTGGGCGGTCGTAACGGATGGCTTCGGGCGTTTCCTGATGTGGACCCTCGTGACGCTGTTCGCCGTGCCGACGCTGACCGGCACCATCACCTACTACCTATGGCGCGGCCGAGCCCGGTGGGACAGTGACCTGCTGGTGGAGCGATGGGCCGTGGGCTCGGTGTTTGCCATCGGGGCGATCCTGGTGGTGGTGGCGCATCAATACCTGACCCGGCGCACGGTTCGGTCGATTGGGCTGATCGCGGCCGCAACATCCGTGGTCATTGCCATCGGTGTCTTCTGGCCCTGGCGCCTCAAACTGGACGAACGGCTTTATGAGCGCTTGATGGCGATGGAAGCGAACAGCTGGCCGGCGTCCGCCGAGCCACCGGGACTCAATTTTGCCATCGCCGCTGCCCAGCTTGACCTGAAGCCAGACGGAAAGGGCGGCACGCAGGTCTCCTTCGCCCGCATAAAGTACCGGGTGGACGGACTGAAGGATTCGCAGGTCCTCATGCCCTACTGGGCCGAACACACCTGGCGCTGGGCCGACGGGTCGGAGCAAAAAGGCACCACGTGGAGCCGTTCCGGGATGGGTGAAATCGTGGCGGAAAAAGCCCTGGGCGTGGCCATGAAAAACGCGACGGAGGGGCTCTACGCGGACACCGTGTCCGTCGTGGCGTCAGCGAAGGGCCCGGGCGTGGGTACGAAGCTGCAAACCCAAGCGACGGCGTTCACCCTGCCGGCGCGCTTGCAATTGATGCGCTTCGATTCGGCCACCCTGGTGCCGCTGCAGGCCGGCTCGCGGGATTTGGAGGAGGGGGTGGGCACGCGGGTCGCCCATGTCGAAAAAATTGGACACGAACTCCACGTGACCTTCATCCGCCACCAACCGAACCTGTGGATCGACCAGAGGGGTCATTGGTACCCCCCGGTCAAACAGTTCACCCAATACCTCCTGGTGAACCGCAAGACGCAGGGCGTTAATCGCGGCATGAAGGTGGACCTGCGGTCGACCCGGATCGGCTCCGTTAATATCTCATGGCACGAGGCGGTGTACTCGGCGGGGAAGACCCCCCCGGGCCGACATCGGGCCACGCTCGATGACATCAACGCGCTCAACGAAGCCGAACTGATGAAGGTGACGTTCGTCGAGCAGGCACGTTTCACCCACGTGCTCGCGGCTGATCCGCTGAAGTTCGCGACCGATCCCATGAAGTTCGAGCCGGGCAATCCGTAGGGGCGCGGGCTTTGCCCGGCGATAATCGGAAAAGTTACAGAAATTTTTCGTTCCGGCCAAGGTGGCTGGACAAGGTATGCGGTCCTGCAGACAATTCCGGCTCTCAGCTCCGCTTTCTCATAATACCCCATACCCCATGATTTTCTCCATCCGGCAGGTGTTTCGTCAATTCCGCCAGAGCAAGGGATTCGTCGCCGCAACCCTGGTGACGCTCGCCCTGTGCATCGGCGCAACCACGGCGATCTTCTCGACCGTCTATTCGCTGATGCTGAAGCCGCTGCCCTTCAATGAGCCGGAGCGCATCGTTGAGCTCTACACCTCCGCGGCCAAGGCCGGCCTGAACAAGATGCCGGCCAACGTCCCGTTCTATATCGATGACTCCAAGAACGCGTCGTCCTACGAGATGATCGGCCTCTGGTCGTTGTTCCAGGGCATGTATGGGGAGGAGGATGCGGTCATCCGCGTGCCGGGGGCCAGGATGACCGCGGAGATTTTCCAGTTGCTGCGCGTCCAGCCGGTCATCGGGACGTTCTTCACCAAGGAGCAGAACCGCCCCGGGGCGGACAAGGTGATCGTGCTGACCCAGTCCTTCTGGCAGTCGCAGTTTTCCGAGGATCCCGGCGTGCTGGGCAAGGAGGTGCGGGTGGACGGCGAGGTCTACAAGGTGATCGGCGTGGCCCCGCGGCTGTTCGAGGCCTTTGATGCGCGGGTGAAATACGTGGTGCCGCTGGCTTGGGAACCGCCGCAGGAGAATCCGCAGGGTCGCTACGGGGTGGGCATCAATCTTTACGGCCGGCTGAAGCCCGGCGCGACGATCGGGCAGGCGGACGCCGAGGCGAAGACACTGGAAAAGCGCTACGTGGACGCCGGGCCGCCGCCGCTGAAGGACTTCGTCGAGCGCTCGGGGATGACGATGAATGTGGGCGGCGTGCAGGAGCAGCGCGTGCGGCCGGTGCGGACGACGCTCCTGATGCTGCAGGGCGGCGTGGCGTTCGTGCTCCTGATCGGGTGCGTGAATGTCGCGAACCTGCTGCTGGTCCGTTCCAACGCCCGGCAATCCGAGCTCGCGATCCGGTCGGCGCTGGGGGCCAGCCGCGGCACGATCGCCCGCCAGCTCATGCTGGAAAGCCTGATGCTCACCTCCCTCGGGTCCGTGCTCGGCCTTGGCGTGGCCTGGGGCGCACTGCGGGTGACCAACTTCTACATGGCGAAAATGCTGCCCCAGGCCCTGCCGGCCACCCTCGACCTGCGGGTGCTGGGCTTTGCGGTGGTGCTGACGGTCCTCGTGGGCGTCCTGATCGGACTCATCCCGGTCGTGCACATCTGGCGGACCAACCTCGCCGAGGTCATCCAGCGTAGCTCGCGCAGCTCCTCGTCCGGCCGCGGGGTGCGCGCGTTGAGCAGCCTGCTGGTCATCGCGCAGGTCGCGGTGGCGCTCGTGCTGCTCACCGGGGCGGGCTTGCTGATCCACAGTTTCGCGCGGGCCCTGAAAGTGGATACCGGGATTGATCCGAAGAATGTGGTGATGGGCCGGATCGCCTTGACGCGCGCCCACCGGGCCAGCGACGAGGCGGCCAAGGCCATCCAGGAACGGC